>JAHDBK010000248.1 GCA_020630455.1 Saprospiraceae bacterium | reverse complement strand
CAAATCAATTAAAATTATTTAATTGAGCTTAAAAAGAATGTTTTTGAAAAATTAAATAATTTTAAATTAATAAATAGATAAACTGATGAATTTTTAAAAAGTTTTAAAATTTATTGAATAAAAAATACATATTTGTCAGTTTCGCCTGTCAAAATTGCTTAAATTATATTAAAAATTTAATAATATTGAAACAAAAGTATATTTGGCATCATTTTAATAATAAATATTATATAAATTTGCTTAAAGCATTTTTATACATTTAAAAATAAATTTTAGAACTAACATATTCAATGAAAAGATTATCGCCCAAAGTTAAAGAAGTCATAGCAAAAAGTGCAGATGAAGCCAGAAGGCTAGGACATGATTATATTGGAACTGAACATTTACTCTTAAGTATCATTGATAAGGAAGAAAGCTTAGCTTGTAAGGTTTTAGTTTCTTTAGATGTTGACATCGATGAACTAAAAAACACTATTGAAGATGCTGTATTTAGGAATAATACTGTAAAAGCACATCTCAATGTTGGGGAATTGCCACTTGACAAAAGTGCTGCTAAAGTCCTTAAAATCACTTTCCTTGAAGCTCGTCAGATGAAAAGTGAAAAAATTGATGCTGAACATCTAGTATTATCTATTTTAAAAGATTATGATAATAGAGCATCTAGGATATTAGATGAATTTGATGTGGATTATGAAACATATAGAATTGAATTAGGATTTGTTATTCAAGAAAAAGACAACCCTAATTTCCCTAATATTACTAATGAAGCCTCAGATGACAGAGATGATAGTTTCGAAGATTCTGGTTTTCAAAAAGCTAAAAAAGGAAACCCTAAGTCTAAAACTCCTGTTTTAGATAATTTTGGAAGGGACGTTACCCTTTTAGCTGAAGAAGGTAAATTAGATCCTATTATTGGTAGAGAAAAAGAAATTGAACGCGTTTCTCAAATCTTGAGTAGACGTAAGAAAAATAATCCAATTTTAATCGGTGAACCTGGTGTTGGTAAAACTGCTATTGCAGAAGGATTAGCATTAAAAATCATAAAAAAAGAAGTTTCTAGAACGCTTTTCAACAAACGAATAGTCATGCTTGATTTAGCCGCATTAGTTGCAGGAACTAAATATAGAGGGCAATTCGAAGAAAGAATGAAAGCCATTATGACCGAGTTGGAAAAAACTCGTGATATTATTTTATTCATCGATGAGATTCATACTATAGTAGGAGCAGGTGGTGCAACGGGTTCATTAGATGCTTCTAATATTTTCAAACCTGCACTTGCTAGAGGTGAATTACAATGTATTGGTGCTTCTACACTCGATGAATATAGACAATATATTGAAAAGGATGGTGCTTTGGAGCGTCGTTTCCAAAAAGTAATCGTCGACCCTCCTTCAGCGGAAGAAACGGTTCATATCCTTAGAAATATCAGACCTAAGTATGAAGAGTTTCATCATGTTAATTATTCGGACGAGGCCATTGAAGCTTGTGTGAAGTTAAGTGATAGATATATTAGTGATCGATTTTTACCTGACAAAGCCATTGATGTATTGGATGAAGCAGGTGCAAGAGTTCACTTAAAAAACATTCATGTTCCAGAACATATCGTAGAATTAGAATCTAAAATTGAATCTATTAACGAAAATAAAAAATCTGCTGTTCTTAATCAACAATATGAAAAAGCTGCTGATTTAAGAGATCAAGAATCTAAGTTGATCAAACAGTTAGAATATGCTAAAGTGGAATGGGAAGAAGAATCTAAAACTAAAAGATACCCAGTTAGTGAAGAAGATATAGCAGAAGTAGTCGCTATGATGACTAATATACCAGTTCAAAAAGTAGCTCAAAGCGAAAGCAACAAATTGGTTAAAATGTCTGACGACTTAATGGGTGCAGTCATTGGTCAAGATGATGCTATTAAAAAAGTGACTAGAGCTATTCAAAGAAATAGAATAGGACTAAAAGACCCTTCTAAACCTATTGGTTCTTTTGTATTCTTAGGACCTACTGGTGTGGGTAAGACCGAATTAGCAAAAGCCCTAGCTAAGTATATATTTGACTCCGAAGATTCTCTTATCAGAATTGATATGAGTGAGTATATGGAAAAATTCTCAATTTCTAGATTGATTGGAGCGCCTCCAGGATATGTGGGATATGAAGAAGGTGGTCAATTGACTGAAAAAGTAAGGCGTAAACCTTATTCTGTTATTTTATTAGATGAAATAGAAAAGGCTCATCCAGATGTTTGGAATGTATTATTACAAGTATTAGATGATGGTCAACTTACAGATGGCTTAGGTCGAAAAGTTAATTTTAAGAATACCATGATTATTATGACTTCTAATATCGGTATTCGCGACTTACAAGACTATGGTCAAGGAATTGGTTTTGATACGAATTCAAGAAGAGAAAGCGTCAATGATAATAATCGAAGAATGATTCAAAATGCTCTAAAAAGTACTTTCTCTCCTGAATTTCTTAATAGAATAGATGATGTAGTCATTTTCAATAATTTAGGACAAGAAGAAATTTTCAAAATTATTGATATTACTTTAAAAGATTTATATAAAAGATTGGAAGGAATGGGCTTCAGTCTGGTTTTATCTGAAGATGCAAAAACATTTGTTGCAGAAAAAGGATATGACCCTAAGTTCGGAGCAAGACCTTTACATAGAGCTATTCAAAAATATATAGAAGACCCTCTTGCTGAATTTATTTTAAATAATAATCCTAAAGAAGGATTTGTTTTTGAAGCTTTATTAAATGATGATAAAGATGGTCTAATTATTCAAAAGAAATCAAAATCTAGTAAAAATAAAGATATTGATGTAGAGTAGTTATTCTATGTTTTTACAAAATAAAAAAGTGGATTATAAAGAAAATTCTTTATAATCCACTTTTTTATTTCAAAAATTCTACCTCTATAAAAAACTGACTATCTATCGCTTTCAATGCTTTTGCAACATCTTTTGAAACTACAGCAGTTACCCATTTATCATAATTCATAGGGATAGTCCCTATGACTTTTGCATAAACTACATTCTGAGTAATCGGATTTTCAATCCTGACCACTGAGCCTTTGGGAGCCGTTTTGTGAAGACAAAATAAGCCTTTAGGACCAAACCTATCTTTACTGTCCCATTGTGCTTTACCTTTTTCAAGAGTAGTTTTTTTATTATAGGTTTTACTTAAGAAAATGGCTTTATTCCTTCTATTTTCATCAACTAAATCCATTCCCATCCCTTTAATTGGTTCTTGCCATTCGCTAGGAATAGGGTCTGTTTTCATCCAACCAATAAACAATTTTTGACCTACTTCTAAATCATTACTTTTCAGTACATTCCTTTGCTTTAAATCTTCTACCTCCATTTTAAAATACCTCTTGGCAATTCGATATACTGTATCTCCCTTCTTTACTTTATAGAATACTAATGCCATTTTTAATGGTTCTTGCCCCTGTCTAAGATTTCTTAAAATTGACTTGTTAGGAATAGGAACAATGACCTCTTGACCTATCTTCAATGTTTCATTTTTTAAGTCAGGATTATAATCATAGACTCTTTCAAGAGATAAACCATAAAACTTTGCTAAAGAATATAATGTTTGACCTTGTTTTAGTTGGTGTTTATGTATTTTTTGGCCTCTATAATTCACTTCTAATAAAACCGTATCTAATGCATTCAAATATGTAACAGAATCTTTATTTATTGAATAGGCTGATACAGTTATTAGAATAAAAAGGACTAAGGTGGTTAATTTTCTCATAAATTAGGGACTAGTTTTGAGTAAAAGTAAGTAATTTTATTCAAATAATTTATGATTATTATTATTAATAATGCATTTTTTAACATTATTAACATTTAAATAATAAAGAATTTTCTTTATAAATGAAAAAAATAGTAGCAATTATACCCAGCAGATATGCTTCAACTAGGCTCCCCGGAAAACCTCTAATTGATTTAGAAGGTAAAACTATGATTCAAAGAGTTTATGAACAATGTCTACTTTCTAATCAATTAAGTGATGTTATAGTCGCTACAGATGATGAACGTATTTTTGAACATCTAACAAACCTTGGAGCGAAAGTTATGATGACGGCTAGCCATCATCAAAACGGTACTGAAAGAATTGCTGAACTTGCTATAAATTTAAATGCTGATTATATCATTAATATTCAAGGAGATGAACCCCTAATCAATCCTCTTCAAATCGATGAACTCATCAATTTTATCTTAGAAAATCCTCAATTTAAAATAGCTAGTTTGGCTCATGATATTGATTATCTCAACAGCCCTAATATCATGGATATAGAAAATGCGGTCAAAGTATATTTTAGTGACAAAAATAAAGCCTGTTTTTTCTTTAGAACTGACCAAAGAGGAACCTATTTAGATTTTGACATATTTGAAAGAGCAAATTTAGGAAAGCATATAGGAATTTATATTTTTAATAGAAATACCCTTTTAGATATCGTCAAACTACCTCCTAGCCCTAAAGAAATCGAATATAGTCTAGAACAATATAGATGGTTAGAAAATGGAATTGATATAGGTATTACATGGACAAAATATGAAAGTATTAGTGTTGATGTACCAGAAGATGTGGAAAAAGTAAGGGCGAAATTAAGGGCAATTACAAAGGATAAACATAAGTAGAATTATCGCAATCTTCATGTTCTATATCCAAAGTTAAGCTTTGCAAAGTTTCTAAATCTGAATAAAAAACATTGAAATCAACATTGCCTTTGATACCTTCTAAGCGTCCTCTATCACCATATTGCCAAAAGGTCCAATTTTGGTTAATATCCATTTCAGGAGAATAGTCATTATACCTAGCTACCCAAACCTTATAATCATCAAAATGCCCTTTGATATACTTGTGATATAATTTTTGATTGGTATAAATAATGGGTTTAATTTCATATACTTGCTCTACAGCCGTTAGCCATGTTTGTATGCCCGAAACAATCTCTATTAAGGACTTTCCATTAGTTGTTTCAAAATCAATAACTGGAGGCAAATCTCCATGTTCTAATTCAACGGTTTGTATAAAATTATAGGCTTGTTGAATAGGGTCAAGACTTGGATAATAGAAATGATATGCCCCTCTAATGATGTCCGTATTTAGTAAGCCATCCCAGTTTCTATGGAAGAAAGAATCTTTGTATGTTAAACCTTCTGTCGCCTTAACAAATGCAAAATCTATTTCTTGATTTGCTATTTCCTGCCAATCGACACTTCTTTGATAGTGAGAAACATCAATGCCATGCACCTGATAATTATCCAACCTTAATGTCTCTGTCGTACAAGAACGAAACAAGAAAATTGAAGCAAATAATAAAAAAAATCCTTTATATTTGAATATCTTTTGCATAATTAATTAACATGGTCACAAGGGAATACATACTGAATATAGCAAATACAAAGCCAAATTAAAATATGTAAAACAATTGAAAATATTAATTTATCTTAGGTTTATTCTCAAGAATGGAAATTGCTTAGTTTAACACAAATAAAGATATTAATAATTTTATTAAAAATTATTGTTTAAAATATTAAAGTTTTCTTAATGTAAAAATTCAAATATAAAATTATATAGATTATTTGGCTTGTGGAATATGATTTGGTTCTTGTCCAATTTCGCCATTTACTTTAGGGAAATAAACATCTATTCTCTGATTACTAACGATGCCTTGCTCTTTGCAAGTATCTACCATTGGAGCGTTAGCTAAGGATGTAAAACCAACATCTCCATCACAATATTCTAAAGATTTTTTTAATAAAATTTTCTCGATGTCTTTGGCATTATCTAAACTATGATCTACTGCCATAAATGGAATGACAAAGTCGGGTAAATAACCACCCATTCCTGTTTTATTGAGAATTGAAGCAGCTACAATTTTGCCTCTATATCGAATCATTAAAACATATCCACCTAAAGATTGGATATCTTTAAATGCATAATCCATAGCCTTGATGATATGCTTTTTATCAGTTACGTAATCAGATAGCTGCTGGTGTAAAAAATTTACACAACAGTTATATTCATTAAAAGTAGGGCGATCAAATGGAGTGAATAGTT
>JAHDBK010000247.1:4249-6081 GCA_020630455.1 Saprospiraceae bacterium | reverse complement strand
AAGTTATGTTTTTTGCTCAGTTGTCTTTTATTAGCATTACATTTGATACACCGCCTAATTTTTTTTAAAAGTCTATTATCTATTATCATTTAAATATTAATACTCATTACTCAATACTAATTTATTTTTCTATGAAAAAAGTACTCATATTATTCATTACAATTTTTATTATTAATAATATTAATGCACAAAGCACTTCTTTTAGTCCTCAATTTACTAAGGCTGATACATTAAGAGGAATGCTTTCTCCAGCACGTACTTGTTATGATGTAACTTATTATCATTTGAATATTAGAATTAATCCAAAAGAAAAGGCGATTAATGGCTATGTAGATATGCGTTTTAAAACAGTTCAAGATTTTTTAACGCTCCAAGTAGATTTATTTGAGAATATGAATGTTGATAAGGTGATACTATTGGGTAGTAATGAAGCCTTAAAAGTCAAGCGTTCTTTCAATGCGGTATTTATTAATATGGGAAAGAGAGTTCCTGCTAATGAAGAGTTAACTATACGTATTTTTTATTCAGGCAATCCAATAACTGCTAAGAATGCTCCTTGGGATGGTGGCTTTGTATGGGCAAAAGACGCTAAAGAACGCGATTGGATAGGAGTCGCTTGCGAAGGAACAGGAGCAAGTCTTTGGTGGCCCAACAAAGACCATTTATCTGATGAACCCGATTCGATGGATATTTCTGTAGCAGTACCGAAGGGTTTGACATGTATTGCCAATGGGCAGTTAGTAGGAGAGGAGTCCATGGAAGATGGTTATCAAAAGTTCCATTGGAAAGTATCTTATCCTATTAATAATTATAATGTAACCGTTAATATTGCACATTATACTCATATCCACGAAAAATACAGGTCTAAGGACAGCGAATTATTAGATTTGGATTATTATGTTTTAGATTATAATGAAGAAATTGCTAGGAAACATTTTAAGCAAGTAACTCCTACGCTTCAAGCTTTAGAACATTATTTTGGGAAATACCCATTTTGGAAAGATGGTTATGCTCTAGTCGAAACGCCATATCTAGGCATGGAGCACCAAGGAGCAATCGCTTATGGTAATCAATATAAAAGAGGATATCTAGGAGGAATGATTCCTAGAGATATGAATTTTGATTATATCATTGTACATGAAACAGGACATGAGTATTTTGGGAATAGTGTGAGTTGTAATGACCATGCAGAATTATGGATTCACGAATCCTTTACTACTTATACTGAAGCATTATTTGTTGAATACACCATGTCCTATGAAGATGCTGTTCGCTATCTCAATAGCCAAAAATATTATATTTCTAATGCTAGTCCAATTGTAGGGCCATTAAATGTCAATTATGATAATTGGGGACATAGTGACATCTATTATAAAGGAGCTTGGATGTTACATACTTTAAGACATTGTATTAATAATGATGATTTGTGGTGGGAAATTATGATGGATTCCCATCAAGAATATCGAATTAAAAATATAGTTACTCAAGATTTTATTGATTTTATTAATAAAAAAACAGGAAAAGATTTCACTACTTTTTTTCAACAATATCTATATCATTCTAATATTCCTACTTTAGAATATAAAATAAAGAAAAAACGAAAAAAACAAATCTTAGAATACCGCTGGGTAGTAGATGTCGAGAATTTTCAAATGCCCGTTTCTTTTCATATTGGAGAAGACAAAGAGATGATTACGGCTACTACAAAATGGCAATCGGTAGTGATTAATTCTCCTCAAAAAATCAAATTTGACGAGGAAGTATTTTTAGTGAATTTTGATGAGGTGGATTAGAGTATAGATTCAAAAACTTTATCTCACTACTCACTACTC
>JAHDBK010000247.1:0-4149 GCA_020630455.1 Saprospiraceae bacterium | reverse complement strand
CTCACTACTCACTACTCCTAATGCACATGCTCATTCACACAAGAAATACATTTGTTTTTCTTGTTTTTTTCGAATCGTACATCGATACGTCCTAGGGCAATACCTGCCCAACCTACTTGATTGATGATAACATGTTCTCCATTTTTATTGTGGTGGATTTCGGCGGCATCCATAAGAGTATGGGTGTGGCCTCCGATGATTAAGTCTATATGTTCAGTAGCGGCGGCTAATTTTACGTCGCTTATTTTGTCACTTTCATATTGATAGCCTAGATGTGAAAGACAAATGATGTAATCGCATTTTTTATTATGCTTCAATATTTTTGCCGTTTCACTGGCTTTGCTAATAGGGTCTAAGTATTGGGTATTTCCGTAGAGGTGAGCAGGGACTAGTCCTTCCAATTCTATTCCTAAGCCAAAAACACCTATTTTGAGTCCTCCTTTTTTGATAACAGTATAAGGCTCGACTAAGCCCTCCATCACGGTATCTTTAAAATCATAATTAGCAGATACTAAAGGAAAATTAGCATGAGAAGACCATTGTTTTTTTAGTATTTCTAGACCTGCATCAAAATCGTGATTGCCTATAGTAGCAGCATCATAACCCATTTCTGCCATGAGTTTAAATTCCAATTCTCCTTCAAAAAAATTGAAATAAGGAGTCCCTTGAAATATATCTCCAGCATCTAATAGCAAGACATGTTCCTCTTCGGCTCTGATTTCTTTGATAAGGGCAGCACGTTTGGCAGCGCCTCCTTTTCCTTGGTATTTACCGCCGTCCATAGGAAAAGGTTCGATGCGACTGTGTACATCATTGGTGTGCAAAATAGTTAATTGAGTATACTTAGGTTTTATATCGAAAGCAGACAAAGGCAAAGTCATGGTAGAGCCTGCTACTGTGGCTAATCCTGCCTTCTTTATAAAATCTCTTCTTTTCATATCACTAAACAATTAAATATCTCCAAATATACACCTTTTGTTTTTATCATTCGTTGTATCTTTGATTAATTAAGTTTTATTTTTATAATAATAATCTAAAAATGCTTAAAAAATAAAGAATTTTCTTTATTTTTATTCTTATTTTAATAATATGCAAAAATCACTTTTATATATTTTATTTATAGTTATTTCAATAATATTAATGAATGCTTGCCAAGAAGATAATTTTGATGGCAGCAGTGATATTCAATTGGAATTTTCCTTAGATACCTTAAAGTTTGACACTGTTTTCACACAGTTGGGTTCTGCTACTAGGACTATCAAAGCATACAATCCGCATAGTCGCCCAATAATGATAAGTGAAGTTTATCTTGAAGAACAAGCCAATTCTAAATTTAGAATAAATGTAGATGGATATGCTGTTGATTCGGGGGACAAAGCTCTAGAAATACCTGTTGCTGCCAATGATAGTATTTATATATTTGTAGAAGTGACGATAGACCCTGATGCACCATTATCTATTAGTCCATTTGTTCTTCATGAAAATCTTATTTTTGAAACGAATGGGAATAATCAAAATGTAGTATTAGAAGCATTTGGTCAAAATGCTAATTATATTCCTAGTCAATTTAGTGGGGGGACGATTAATTTATTGACATGCGATATGGGAATGGAAATTTGGGATGACCCCAAGCCCTATGTAATTTATGGAGTATTAGTCGTCGATAGTTGTGAGATTGTTTTACCTGCTGGTACAGATATTTATGTACATGGTGGTATTGTTAATCTACAAGATGGAACGATATATAATGATGGGATTTGGTTTTTTGGTTCTGAAAGTAAACTAACGGTGAATGGAACAGTTAACCAACCTGTAACGATTCAAGGAGATAGATTAGAAGAAGATTTTCAAGAAGTGAAAGGACAATGGGGCGGTATAAGGTTAGGAACTGGCAATAATACTCATACGATTCAACATGCTATTATTAAAAATTCTATAGTAGGATTGAGGGTGGATTCTATGGCAACTTTAGAAATGAGTCATACACAAATTAGGAATACATCCAATTCTGGTTTATTAGGAGTACATGCCAATGTGCAAGCGACTAATTGTTTGTTTGCAGATAATGGAGGCCATAGTGTTCAATTAGAATTTGGTGGAAATTATCAATTGGATTATTGTACCCTTTCAAATTTTGGAACAGATGCTTCTACTTTTAAAGTCTCTAATACCTTGTGTTTGGATGAGTTTTGCTCTGCTTGTTTGGGCAATGATTTGAATGCCCAATTGAGAAATTGTATTATAGTAGGTTCAAGAAGTGATGAGTTGAGCTTTTTTGATAGACAATGTGCTGATGGAGATGCGTTTAATGTTAGTTTTGAAAATTGTATTGTAAGAGTAGACGAATTATTGGAAGATTATCCTGATTTCTTTAGTGTTAATTGTATTAATAATTCTTGTTTTCAATATAATTCGGGAGATGATTTATTCGAAGATTACTTTGATGGAGATTATCATTTAGATAGCCTTTCTATTGCTAATGATAAAGGAATTTCTTTATCAAATGTGTTTGTAGACCTAGATGAAGTTGCTCGTGATGGACTTACACCAGATGTGGGTTGCTATGAAAGCCTATATGATTAACGAATTCTTTAGACAATAAGGCATACCTTTTGTGATTGATATATTGAAAAAGTCTAATATCTTATAGACTATTTATTTATTTTTATAAAAATAAAGAAATGAAATTGCGTATATATATAATCTTAATAATAACACTTTTTACACTTAAAAATCAAGTCTATTCTCAAGCCAATACCCTTATAGTGGGTAGGATGATGGACGCCGATTTGGTCAAGGAAATATCCCTACAGGTTGATGAACGATATATCAATGGTGAAATTGATAAATATACATCTAAGATTATTGATGATAATACTTTTGCATTTGCAGTAGAAATAAAAGCAGCCCAAAAAGTAAAACTGGAGTATTCACGCAATAGTGTTGAATTGTATGTAGAACCTTTTGATACTTTATATATTGAATCTTATGCAAAAAGTTTTCCTTATAAGATTGCCTTTGCGGGAAGGAGCGGTAAGAACAATGAGTTTTTGATGTATTATAATAATGAATATCCTATTAATCCGAATGTATTCCAATATACTCAATATAGAAAAGGCTTGTATTGGTTCAATGTTGCTCCTGATATTGATGCTATGATGACAAGGATGTCAAAAGAATCATTTGCACATAGTATGCAATTGAGGAAAGAAAAGCGATTGAGTTATTTAGAAATGCATGATGCTAATAATAAAGGGGAATTGACGAGTATGTTCAAAGATTATATAACTACTCAGATTAATTATGAATACGGTTATTATATGCTCTGTTATGGAGATATTTTTAAAAATAAACACGGTATAGAAAGGGATTTTTTCAAATACTTGTATGATTTGCCATTAGATAGCAATCAAATAGGAAATCCATTTTATAGAGAGTATGTCAAGGCATATTTAAATCATCTTTATATGGATTTGAATCAAGATCAAGTTCAAGGCATTTATACTGGGCAATATGAATTGGCAAAAACACAATTATCTGGTTTGTCTCAATCCTATTTTCAATCAGAGCTCATCTCTCAGGCATTATACGGCAAAAAATTAGATATTATTATTGATAGTTATAATGATTTTGTTTCTTATAATACTTTTTATGAATTTAATGATAAAATTACTAAAGCCTATCAAAAAATTATTAAGTATCACCATGGTAGCCCTGCTCCTAAATTTAATTTAAAAACATTAGAAGGGGATTATGTGACTTTGGAGAGCCTAAAAGGAAAGCCAGTTTTTATTAATTTTTGGGCTTCTTGGTGTCATCCATGTATGAAAAAAATGAAACAGATTCATGAGATTGATAAAGAGCTAGAAGAAAAAGGAGTTGTTTTCTTGAATATTTCTTTTGATAAAACTGAAAAAGCATGGAAAAATACGATTGAAAAAAATGAATGGAGAGGAGTTCATGTTTTATTGAATGATGGTGTAGATTCAGCTTTAGCTAAAAATTATAATGTAAGGGCTTTACCTCAATATTATTTAATTGATACTAATGGAAATTTTGCTGAATTACCAAGAACTTCAGACATTTTAGAGTTAAAACAAAGATTATTGAATTTATTGAGATAGTCTTTATTGCATATGAAATATAAAG
>JAHDBK010000246.1 GCA_020630455.1 Saprospiraceae bacterium | reverse complement strand
GTTGTAGAGTTGGCTTCATAAGAATATCCAGGAGGAATAATTACTCTTATCACATCATTATCATCAGTATTTGTATTTGATGCATTGGTTACTTTAATCTCAATATTACCAGAACCATCTGCATTCACTTGTGATGTAGGAATAAATTCTGCTAAAAAGAATTGTATTGGAGCTGGAACACCTGTAATAAAAATAGGTAATGTCTCTCCAAATTCAGTATTAGTTGAATCTCCACAAGCAGAATATCCTTTAAAACTATATTGAATTAAATCTCCTGATACAAAATCACAAGAAGGTATAACATCAAAAGTGATTTTATATTGATTAGAATCTGATGGCATAATTGGATTAAATCCTTGTAATCCATTTTGGTCTAAAAAGGCACTTATATTAGAAAAGTCTTCAAATTCATATAATTCTCCTCTTAGGGTAATACCTATTAAATCAGGATCTGGAATAGGTACATATACATCGCTTGAAGTATAAGCCAACTGAAATGAACCAGGCACAAAATCAATCCCTACTAAAGGTAAGAAAAATCTAGTTCTAATATCATTAGTATTTCCTAATTCTGTATTTCTAATAAGGACTTCATAACTAATTGTATCACATAAATTAACAGAGGTTAATGGCTGGCTTAATATTTCAGCATCTAATTCTGCTGTAAGGGTACTTACACTTAAATTTAAAGTATCTTCTTCACATGGAGGATATAATAAAGGTGTCCAATTAGGGTCTTCAAATTCAGAACAGTTCCAACCGCTTCTCATTACCATTGGAAAATCACCACATTGTTCTAATACTGCTGTAACTAAATATGTATTACAAATATCAATAGGGTTATTTCCACTAAAATTTCTTACTAAAGTATCTACAGTTGTAAAAACACTATTATTAGGTCCATAAGGAGTAAATGCCAAATTTTCTGGAACTCCTGTACTGATATCTTGGATAGAAACAATATTAATAGCTTCATTATCAATTTCAAAGGCAATCCAGTTAAAATCACCTTGAGATAATACAGAAGTATTACAATGTTTGATAGTATATTTTACTGTATCTGATTTTATTTGAGGATTAGGGTTTGTTATACTTTGTAATGAAAATGTAGGAGGCTCTGTATATAATATACTGGTGTTTACACTTTCTTCCATATCATTCACACAAGAACCATCTCCTATATTTTGTGCATATAATCTATCTCTATAATAAATGGTAGGTACAAAAGTATATAGATTATTTCCATTAGAACTACTCATCTCTGAAGCACAATTCCCTAACATTCTTACTCTAAAATTAAAGATGGTCTTTTCAGGTGAAGAATTATATGATTGAACTAAATTGGCTAGTGTATCAAATGTTGCAATATATTCACCAGAAGGAAAAGCATCTAAACCTGGTAGTTCAAAAAAGTCATTACCATGAATAGGATGATTGAGTATTTTTACATCTACAATAATATCATCAAAAGCAGTGATGATTGCAGGGTCAAATGTAAATTTAATCGAATCTACAAAAGCTGATGGTCTATATTCATTAGGAAAATAATAATTATAATCATCATTTACAATAGAAATTCTATACTGCATGTCTGCCTCGCTACATCCAGATGGAAAATTAGGACTAGAAGGGAAGTTAAATCTAGAATTTAAGTTTGCAATGGTAAATGATTCTCCAAAATTATCACAAGAAACTTCATCTCCTGCTTCTATATGATACATTTCACCTCTAAAATCAGGTACCAATTTAAATAACTGATTATAAGGACCTTCAGGATTCATTCCGAACATTCCTCTAAATATCAAAGTATCATTTGGAGATAGTGTTAAGCCTAAAGAGGCTAAACAATCATCTAATTGAATATCTACTGTTTTATCTAAATCTTCTGCTGTTGTAGTATGAGCATTAATATCAACATTACAAGTAGCTATATTTCCATTTATTTGGCGAATTTCTAGTTCTCCTCCTCCAAATAAGAATATTTCTTCGGTTCCTGCTATTTGTTCAGGATTAGTATAATGAATCAAAACACCTACATCATTGGTGATTACATCGTCTCCAACAATTGCAGTTACTACCATTTCAACAGAATCACAAGCTAATGCAACTTTAGTATCAGCATCAGCAGGATCAACCATTGTAGTAAATGTATTATCAGTATAACCGAAAGTAGTTCTATTCACATCAAATGCTAATGTTCTTACTCCATCTGGACATGGAGGTAAAGAAGCAGCAGGACAAGGCGGAACAGATGGGTGTAATATTGGACCATCTAATGTTCCACAGAACCAAGTATGGGTACAATCACATGAAGGACAATAATGAGACATGGTTACAGGAAACTCTGTAGGTCCAGCCTCTGCAGTACAATCACTAGTAAACCATAAGTCTAATATATACTCTCCACTAATACTCGAAGAACCAGATAAGTCATAAATCAATTCCATTTGATTCCCTGTTTGGATAGAAGAAATCAAAGTCAAACCAATTCCTGTATTTCTTGACAACATCGTTTGTGTAAAATCAACAAATACTCCTTGAGGTAAATCAACTGTTACAATCATCTGTTCATTACCTCCACAGTCTTTAGCAAAAGAAGAAGCAGATCTTAATTGAAAATACCTAACATTAAAACTTTCTAAGGTAATATCGGCATCTGTAGTATTGGAACTTTCAGAATCTGGGGTAATATTAGTAGGCGTCGCCATTGCTCTATTCTCATATAATTCTTTCTGACCACAATTATTAGTATATCTTACATAAGAATTAACCGTACCCGTTATATTATTTTTACAAAATGTAATAGTATCATTTTCTAAATTATCACATTTAAAACGATAGCCTATATTTACTTCAAAAGACTCATTAATAGGTAAATCATCAAAATATCCATCATTATCCCAATCAATTAAGCCACCTGGACCGTCTGGGTCAACTGTAAATTCTGTTAAATCTCCTAAATGAATTACACTATCTGAAACAGTAAGGTCAACACCTGCTACCGTAATTGAATAAATTTCAAATAAATCTGTATCTATGAAAAAATTATTATCTAATCCTACACCTAATTCAATATCTCTCATTGTTCCATAACCTAAATCTACTTCATTTCCTTGATTTGAAAAGGTTACGGTTTGCATTCCATCTTGACAATATCCTGTATTTACATTAGGGACTAATCCTGAATTGGTATGCGTTGCATAAGGTTCTCCTTGACCAATAACTATAAAATTGGTCAAGATTTCTTGTTCACAATTTTGGGCATTACACCCCCAATGAAAAACGTGAGTACTTTGTCTTGTGTCATCACAACTTGTTACACAAATAAATTCAGTAACAGTAACAGACTCATCAGAATCCAAATATGGATCCCCATCAGCTAACACTCCCCCTAAAGTATTCCCTACCATGTAAACAGAATCAATTACTATAGTGTACATGGTATCTGTTCCTACAGGAATTTTTGTTATAGGGCATGGAATCCCATTGATTTCAAGAGCTGTTATAGTCACTCCTTCTCCTAAAGTTGCTTCATAATTGAGTTCTTCAATATATCCAGACAAACCACTATTAGATAAAATAATATCTCTAGTAAAACATTCACCCTTGCTAGAGATTACAACATTATCGTTAGAGGATACGGTCATTTTAGGAACTGCAAAAGCATCCTTATATTCTGCTGTTAATTCATTTTCAGTTAAATTAGAACCATCTAATGTATAGTCTAATTGCCAAGCATCTACTACAATGGCAGCATTGTTCGCTTCAATAGTGTCAATATATTGACAATTTGCTTTAATTAAAAAATCAAATGTAATATCTGTATTAATAAAAGGGTCTAAATTAGGTAAAGAAAAAACGGCTGTAGTTTCTGAAAAAGATAATAAGGTCACATCTGGATTGGGTAAAAAACTGATAAACTCAGTTCCTTCAAAAAATTCCACTGATGCAGTAATATTTTCTCTGGTCTCTGACTCTAATCCTGTGATTCTTACTTTTATGCTTACAGTATCCGGGTCTCCGCATATATTTAGAAAATCGGGAACTCCACTTGCTGTATTATATTCTACCAAAAGATTATTTTGAGCAAATACTGAATTGGCAAAATTGCTAACAAAGAAGAATAGCAGAAGTAAAGTGTATAGTTTCTTGCCCATATTGATTAATTATTTCAAGGGACATTTTGATAAAATGTTCTTGTAGTTTAGTATATTATTCTTAGTTTAAATACATGAAAAAATAATTGTCACGTACTCCAATCACGAATTATATCAAAAATCAATCCAAATATTAAAAAATTTCAACACACATTCAATTAACTTAGTAATTTAACATTTAATGTATTTTTAATCTGTTTTTTTCTTATATAAAATATCAAATTTTCTATCTTTGTACTTTGAACATAAAGCATTGAACTTTGTTACTTAAAACATAGTAAATCAATTAAATAAAAGAAACTTTATATGGCTAAAATAAAATTCACTTTTGAAGACAATAATATTAAGCCCTTAACGATTGAAAACGCAGAGGAAGGATATTCAATTTTAGAAATAACTGAAGATAATGACATTCACTTAAATCACAATTGTGGCGGTGTTTGTGCTTGTTCTACATGTCACATTTATATTAAAAATGGAGAAGATTTTTTAGAGGAAATTTCTGATAAAGAAGAAGATTTTATTGATAGAGCTATCAATCCTAGACTAGAATCTAGACTAGCTTGTCAATGTATTATCTTAGATGAAAACGCTGAAATAGAAGTTGAAATCCCAGACCAATCTCGTATTATTGGTCACGAACATTAACATATTTTTTTAAAAAAAATTAATAATAATTATATGCCTTTTGATGATTTTGATGATATGCCAATAAGCTGGCAAGACCACGAAGATATAGCCATGAAACTTTACGATAAATTTGGCGATGATTTTAGTGAATCTAAAATATATAGAATCCGTTTTACTGATTTAATTGAATGGGTACTGGAACTGCCTCATTTTGAAGGAAAAAGAGAAGATTGTAACGAAGGACACTTAGAACAAATCCAAGCAAAATGGGTATACGAATGGCGAGATAATCAATAATTTATTTGAGCACTGAATACTAGACAATCAGATAATAGACTATAGACATTAGATTTTTCAAATAAGTGAATAATAAAGAAATTTCTTTATTATTCACTTATTTGAAATAAAATTTTTACCACTTTATTAAATGACTAACTATTAAATTTTAATCTTTATGAGAATCAACATATTAAGAACTTGTCTTTATAAATATTTTATTGCTTATCCCGATAAACTCAAAAATATTTATTTCGCCAAAACCTTAATCTATTGATTCTCATTGTGATAAAATTTAATAGTTAGTAACATCCAAAAAATAACTTCCTCATTTAATCTGTGCCTTTTGATTTTACTTTTCGTTAAAAAAGCTAGAAATAGTCCACTATTTTACGCTTTTTTGCCTCAATTAAAATCAAAATCTACTATCTAAAATGTCGAATTTATTTTTTTACCGTTACTAAATACACTGTAACATAAATAAAATTGTATTTTGAAAGAGCCTTTTGTTCTGACTCTGCTTCACGTCCTCGCCTTAATAGCTAAGGCTATTAGGCTGCGGGCGTTCATTGATTCAAAACAAAATTCTTATTTCAAAAACTCAATAAATTTATGTTATAGTGTATTAAACCTTATTACGAAAAATTGATTATAGCTAAATTGTCTTTTTAATGATATTCTTCGTTATTCCTCTCAAACATAGCTACGGCTATGCTTTTCGAGTAATGCCTCGACTATAATCAAAAATACTAATTTATCTTTTATAAAAAACTTTTTGTAATAACGTCTAATAGTGTACCAGATTAAAAAATATTCACTCATTATTTTCTAATTTTAGAATACATATTATAATTTTTCTGTATCTTTTGAATTTTCTTTACGTTTAAAGAATAAGAGCATATTTAAATTTTAATCTTTATGAAAACCAATATATTAAGAACTTGTCTTTATAAATATTTTATTGTTTATCACGATAAACTCAAAAATATTTATTTCGCCAAAACCTCAATCTATTGATTTTCATTG
>JAHDBK010000245.1 GCA_020630455.1 Saprospiraceae bacterium | reverse complement strand
AATGTGATTTTTATTAAATATTAATATATAAAGAAGGATTTAATTAGAATTAATATTTAAAAACCACCAATAAATAAAAAAAATTATTTATCTTTATACAAAATATTCGTTTATAATTACAATAAGTTTAAAATGAAATTAAATGATAAGCAAAAGCAAATTTTAAAAATAATCTGTGATACCTTTACAGAAGATTTGACAAATGTTAAAAATGATAAAAATCAACCATTACTTCATCAAAACATGCCGAATCTTATAGATTCTATACTTTTTTCTCTAGAATCTTTACCTATTGCCAAACAAAATGAATTCAAACAATTATTGGATTTAATGGGTAGTTTTTACTTGGGTTTAACTTGGTTTGGTCCTTTAAAATCATTTGATAAACTTAGTCCAAATAAAAGAATTGACTTACTCATTTCATGGTCAAAAAGCATGATTTCTCCTCTTAGAAATGCATTCAATTCTCTAAGAAAATTAGTAACACTCTGTTATTATTCTGCTGTAAATGAAAATGGAATAAATCCTCAATGGGAGAAAATTAAATATCCTAATCCTCCTCGAAAAGAGATTTTAAAACCTTATAAAACAGATGGATTAATAACTAAAAAAGTGCAAAAAGATACCCGTCTTACTTGTGATGTGGTAATCATTGGTTCAGGTGCAGGAGGTGGCGTTGTAGCAGCAACTCTTGCCGCAAAAGGACTAGAAGTAATTATTCTTGAAAAAGGGGAATATATTACTGAGGAACAAATGTCTAGAAGAGAATTAGAAATGACCCAAAAAACAATTGATAGAAGAGGAGCTCTTGCTAGTGAAGATGGAAGTACTACCATTTTGGCAGGTTCTTGTGTTGGAGGAGGTACTACCATTAATTGGTCTGCTTCATTTAGAACACCTGATTTTATTTTAGAAGAATGGGCAAAAGAACATGATAATCCTCAATTTTTAGATAATGATTATAAAAAATGCTTTGAACACATAGAAAAAAGAGCCCATATTAGTACTCAATATTCTATTCATGATTCCCAAAATCAAAAATTAGTCGATGCTTGTAAAAAAGCTGGGTATAGTGTCAATACAATTGCTAGAAATGTAAGAGGTCCTGTTGATGAAAATCAAATGGAAACCTATTGGAAAATGCAAGGATATGCCAATTTTGGTGATGCTTGGGGATATAAACAAGGTACTATGAAAACCTTTCTTCAGGATGCTTCAGACAATGGAGCTTTATTGTATGCTAATACAAGAGTAGAAAAAGTGATTCATAAAAATGGAAAAGTTGAAGGAGTTTTAGCATTTCAGAAAGACAACAATCAATTACATAAAATAGATATTCAATGTAAGAAAGTAGTTGTTTCAGCTGGAGCAATCCACAGCCCTGCAATTTTGAAGAGGAGTGGTCTTCAACACAAAGAAATAGGTAATCATTTATACCTTCACCCTGTAAATGCAGTAGCAGCAGAATATGACGAAACGATTAATGGATGGTATGGACCCCTTATGACTGCCGTTTGCGATGAGTTTAAAAGGTTAGATGGCAATTTTGGATATGTCATTGAAACACCTCCTTTGCATAGTGGATTTATTGCATTAGCAACTCCTTGGCAAAATGCTCATAAACTTCATGAAGACATGAAAAACATTTCTAAAACAGCTGCATTTTTAGTATTAACAAGGGATAAATTTGGAGGAAAAATAAAATTATCCAAAGAAGGAAGAGCATTAGTCCATTATAAATTGAATCCTTATGATAGAAAACATTTAATACACGGAATTAAAGAATGTGTCAAATTACATCATCTGGCAGGAGCTACGAAAATACGATTATTACATAATCAAATGTATGAATGGAATAATGATATTAATATTCATTCTTTTATTAATAATATTGATAAAATCAATTGGAATGCCAATCACTTTACTTTGTTTTCTGCACATCAAATGGGTACTTGTAGAATGGGAGGTAGAGATAAAGACCATCCCTTAAAACCAAATGGTGAAACTAGAGAAGTTAAAAATCTATATGTAGCAGATGCAAGTGCTTTTCCAAGATGCAGTGGTGTGAATCCTATGCTTTCTATTCAAGCATTGTCTTATTATATAGCAAAAGGAATTGAATAAAATTGAACAAAATAATTACAGGTCTATAAATTCAAATAATAAAGAAAATTCTTTATTATTTGGATGTAAATCTAAAATATAATATCTAAATCCTATTGTCTTCCGACTTAATTATTCTAATTCCAAAGGTCCTAAACCCACCTTATCTGGGATATAGTATCCGTTTTCACATAATGGAACCAATTGATTTTGTATAAATGGCTGTATTTTATCATAAATATGATCTGGATATAATAGATGAATATTGGGACCAGCATCTAAAGTAAAATAAACAGGCTGTTGACTTTCTTTTCTAAATTGTCTTATTCTATTAATCATTTCCAAAGTGTTGGGTTTCATTAAAATATAAGAAGGAGAAGAAGTCATCATCAAGGCATGAAGCGTCAAAGCCTCATTTTCAACAATAGTACCAAAACGTTCTATATCTCCCTGTTCCATAGCTATTAATAGATGATGCATTCTTTGATATGCTTGTTGATATCTAGGACTTGCATATAAATTGTCTTCCATTAGAGCATGCCCAGCAGAACTTGAAACTGCTTTTTCCCCTTGACTAATTATAAAAATATCATCGTGATAGGTATGGAATATTTCGTGTATTTTTTCATAATATGGAATAGCATATAAGTCTGAAGTCGTTTCAATTTCTCCAAAATGTCCCCAAATCGCTATTTTTTCATAAATAGAACGAGAAGCACTTCCTGAACCCAATCTTGAGATATAAGATGCTTTTTTTCTGAATTCTTCATCATTTTTTAGAGTACCAAAAATTTGAGATTCCAAACTACATAGACATAGTGATAATGCACTCATGCTAGAAGCAGATGATGCTATACCTGATGAATGCGGGAAAGAATTATGAGAGCGTATTGTAAAATGTAATTGTTTTACAAATGGAAAAATATCAGAAATACTCAAAAAGTATTTTTTAATTTTTTCTGCGAATGCTGGATTACTTTTTCCTTCAAAATAAAATTCTAAATCAATATTTACACTTTTATTTTTTTGAGAATTATATTCCATAATGGTTTCGGTAAATGCATTTTGTAAAGTAAAGCTAATAGATGCATTCCTTGGTAATTGAACACCATGTTTTCCCCAATATTTAATTAATGCAATATTAGATGGACTTTTCCAAGAAACACGTCCTTCTTTTAATATACCTGATTCAATAACCAATTTAGAATTTTTATAATCAACACTCATATTTTGCCATTTTATTCGCAAAAGTAAGTTATTAAGGCTATTATTTATATTAAAAATTTAATAAACATTATAATAATAATAATTTTAATATCATTTTTGCATAAAATTTAAAAAAATGAAATCCCATTCGCTTAAAGTCGATGATGATATTGTGCTAAAATTACCTAATGTAAATCAGGCGAATGATTTCTTTAAAGTAATTGATAGACAAAGAACATATTTGGGCGTTTGGTTGCCTTGGGTAGAAAGGACAAAGACGGTTGAAGATATCACTAAATTTCTTAAAGATGGGTTAAACTATACCAATGGTGGACAACAATTAATAACAAATATTTTTTATAAAAATAATATTTGTGGCAATATCAGTTTTGTCAGAATAGATAAAACCAATCATATAGCAGAAATTGGATATTGGATTGATGAACAACTACAAGGTAAGGGTATTATTAGTAAAAGCTGTAAGAAATTAATTCACTACGGTTTTGAAAAAATGGACTTGAATCGAATTGAAATAAAAGTGGGTGTCGAAAATACAAAAAGTTTATCCATTCCTAGAAGATTGGGTTTTAAAGAAGAAGGAATTTTAAGAAATGCTTCTTTTAACAATAATAATTATCACGATATATTTATGTTCAGTTTATTAAAAATTGACACAGCATATCAAAATATTAAACGTTCAGTTATTGAAAGAAATTTATAATGAAATGATGAAAAAAACAATATTTATATTACTTCTTAGCTCATTCAGTATAATATATGCGAATGCACAATACGAAGTATCTTACGGTATTAAAGCAGGTTTAAGTTTTTCAACTATTATGGGTGAAAGTGAAACCGATGCTAATGGAAATTCTTTAGAAAACAATAAATTCTATACTGGTTTTCATGCAGGGATTGTAGTCAATGTTCCTTTTAATGATCAATTTGGCGTTGCTCCTGAATTATTGTACAATATGAGAGGAACTAAATACAGATTTGAAGGACAAGGATTTATGAATTTAATGACTGAACTAGGAGTCAACTTCAACCAAATAGGAATTAGAAAAGAGGTTTATACTGCCAATTTATTTTACTTGGATATTCCTGTTCTTTTTTATTATGCACCTGTTGAAAGGTTTAAAATTTTGGTAGGCCCTCATATTGGCATACTAGCAGGTGCAACGGGTTCAGGAGAAACTACTCTTTCTTTTGTGGATGGAACGGGTACTGCTCAAGATATAATTATTGAATTAGATTATAATTATAATAGAGACAAAGCAGGTGAAGCTAAAAGTGACGAACTGAGTAGTCTAACTATAAATAGTGGTGGTGCAGTAATTAGTTACCCTTCAATTATAGGAGCTCATTATTTTGATAGTATGGATGATGGAAGATTTTTCAACACCTTAGATTTAGGTATTAATGGTGGGTTTAGGTTTAATCTTACTAGAGGAATTTCTACTGAATTTAGAGCATCATATAGTTTCATAGATGCCACTAATAACGATTACGATTTTTCTAAAGTGACCCCAGATACACCAAGAAAAGATAAAGACAACTCTTTATCTTTTCAAGTTTCATTAGGTTTTAATTTTTAACTAATTATAAAAAATCATTTATTTTTTAAACAATTTATTATTATGAAAAAAATCAATATTTTATTAACACTTTTAATGTGTTTATTTGTAGCTGTTTCAACAAATGCTCAAGAAGAGGAAGTAAGTAAAAGTAAGACTGGTTTATATGTAAGAGCAAATGTAGGTTATGGTTTTGCAACGATTCCATCAGTTCTAGGAATTGAAAGAACTTCTACTTCATATACCAATGTTTATGGAACATCAGAGCCAGGTGTTTATCCAGGTATTGCTGTTGGTTATATGTTTAATGATTATTTTGGTTTTGACTTAGGATTTTCATACACATTAGGAAAGCCAAAAGTAGAAGACATTGAATATAATACAACTGATTTAGGAATAGACCTATTAGGAAACACATTTGAATTGGCTGTAATTACTGATATCAGAGAATATGAGCACAGAACGACGCAATTCAGATTAACACCAAGTTTTGTAGTAAGAGGTGGAACGGGTAAAGTAGCTCCTTATGCTCGTTTTGGTTTATTAATTCCTGTTGGTGGTAAAACAGTTACTGATACAAAAGTAGATATCACTTCTACTCCATTAGATTTATCACAATTACCATTGCCAGTTCCTATTCCTGGATTAGATGAGAATTCAACTGTTACAGGTTCTGTAATGGCTAAGGCAGAATCTTTCGGTGTATTTTCTCTTGGTTGGAATGCTGCTTTTGGAGTTGATTATCAAATCAATGATATGATTTCTGTTTTTGGTGAACTAGACGTTAATGCATTAACGATTAAGTCTAAGGAAACTAAAGTCATTGAATTGAATAGTGAATATATGGTTGGAAATTTAACATTCGAAGAATTAGAAAATAATATTAATGGTATTATCAATTCTATTCCTTTTCCTATTCCTGGATTAGAGCCAGTTGAAATTAATCCTGCTAGTTTTGGATTACCTCCTTACACTTTGGAAGAAGCTTCAACTTATGATTCTCATATCATTTATGTTGACGAATTAACTGCAACGTCTAATAATCCATTATTCAATAACAATGTAGATGCTAATCAACCAATGGATGACTTAGCGAGAAGAGGAAATTATTCTTCTTTTGGTATTAATATTGGTGTAAAAATTAGTTTTTAATTTTTAGATATTATACCAATCCACATTGAAAAATACACCTTAGCTTTTCTGTAAAGATTTGAA
>JAHDBK010000244.1 GCA_020630455.1 Saprospiraceae bacterium | reverse complement strand
AAATATTTTATCGTTTATCCCGATAAACTCCAAAATATTTATTTCGCCAAAACCTAAATCTACTGATTATCATTGTGATAAATTTTTAAACATGCTCTTATTCTTTAAGTCTTTAATTAAATTATTAATTACATATTGGTGTTCTTGTTGAATGCCCCATTTTTCTATTGGTTTCCAATACCATCTTGGGTATAATTTAGAAGTATAAGTTGTGTAACGAGTCATTACAGAATGATTATTATCTACGATTTCAAATGTATAAATAGCTTCTTTAAAACCCAACCACTTTCTACCTTTCAATTGATAATCAATAACATCCATTTGGAGTAATTTGCCTTTTTCTAAAGCGGTTATTTTTTCAACTATTTGACCACCTTCAAAATAACAAGTTCTCAAACCTCCAACTTTTTCTTCTTCTAATATACATTTTTGAGGAATAGGTAAGTCAATATGCATTAAAAAGGGTTTTTCAGCATCAAGGGTATCAACCGATTTAATGGTTTCATAAACTTGTATGTTTGAATAATCCAATAGAATAGATGTTTTTACTTCTACAATTTCATGAGTATTATCAATTATAAAGTTTTCAATAAAACCTAATAAAAAGAACAGTAAAAAGGGAAGGATTAGCTTGCTTTTATTGATTTCTTCATCATCTAAAATGTCTTTTTTTGAATAATTATTTCCTTTAATTTTGATTAGATTTTTAATAATAAATCCAATTAATATAAATAATAATATAAGAGGCATGGCTGCCAATATACAAATGACTCCTTCTAAATTAGTTAAGTATGCAAAAAGAGAAAAAACGATAATTGCAGATACTACTCCTTTGACGGATTCTTTATATTTTTTATCAATTAAAAAATATCCAATAAATATTGGAATGCCAATAAATAAAGCAATACCATACTTTACCCATCCGAAGTGGACAGCAATCATACCTATACTTAGGAGGACAAAACTTAGAGTAAAAGAAATTACATTTTTCCACATTTTATAAAGAGAATTTTTTATTAAGTAATATTTATTTTCTTTTATTTCTCATAGCTTTAATCTTTGTAATTTTATTGTCATTAATTAGTTGAGAATATTCGATACTTTCTTTGGGATAAATGGCAATTTTACCTTCACTATTATGATGAATGCCCCAAGCATAAGATTTGCTAAGAGGAGAACATCTTAAACAAGGTTGACCTTTGGAAAAGAAAATAGTTCTTTCTTCTTGATATTCATCATTTGGAATATTCTTTTTAATCATGTGTGCTTGAAAAATTACATCATCTGAAGAATATTTATAAGGATTATCGTAAATTATGTCAAATTGAATATTAGCAATAGTTAATTTATTTTCTTTTTGAGGCGGAATTACTGCTTCGTTTTTTTTACAATCTTCTGCAACTTCAATTAATGTGTTGTAATAATTAGTAGATTTCATCTTAAATAATTTATTATTGCAAAAATAATAAAGAAAATATGAAAAATATCAGCTTAATTTTAATAATCATGTTAATGATGATGATGGCTTGTCAAAATACAAGCAATCATATTGAAACTCAAAATGATGAATTTTCTTATACAGATTATATATATGATGATCAAGGATTAGAGAAAGGAGATACATCGATACATTTTGATTATTATTTGGTAGAAATTACAGGTGATTCTGTTGCCGATTATATATACCTAGCAACCTATATGGACAATTATTTTACTTATGTCTTTAATGGAAAAACGAATGAGGAAATTGAACAAGCAGAAACTAAAATGTTTCATTCCAAAACGGGTAGAAAACCCTTAATTCAGTTTTTACATGTAGTACAAAAAGGTAGGAATGATATATTAGTTTATTCTGTAAAAGGCATTAAAAATGACTTGGTAGCCTTAGATGTTTATAGTGAAAATAATAATCGTTTAGAAGTGGTTTATAGGGGAAATATTTACAATAATGGTTCTTACTTTGATACTCGTTTTGGTAAAGAATTTCCAAAAGAGATTAATATTGATTTATACGAAAATGAATTCATTTATAATAATGATATTTATTTAATAGAAAATGTAATGAATCATGAAACAAAGACAGAATTAATTGATGATTTTAAATATATATATAATGAAAAATTATCAAAATACGAATTGTTAAATAATAAAAGATAAAGAAAATTATTTATTAATTTACTTATTTTAAAATTCAAAATAATTAATTTTTATAAAAATTAAAAAGCATTCCTATTTTTATAAAAATCATTGTAAATTTGTCCAACATTTTTTTTAAACTTTCAATTGATATCAAATGGCAAAGAGAGTCAGTAAATCTAAGAAAAAATCTTACAGCAAAGAAACCTACATGAAATGGTATGAAACTGCTTTGAGAGTAAGGAGATTTGAAGAAAGAGCACTAGTGGAATATGGTAAACAAAATATACGTGGTTTTTGTCACGTTTATATTGGTCAAGAAGCAATTGCTGCTGCTTTGACATCAGCTATTAGACCAGAAGATGCAGTGGTTACTGCTTATCGCCAACATGGAGTAGCATTAGCTAGAGGATTGAATAGTAGAGAATGTATGGCTGAGTTATTTGGTAAATATACAGGATGTGTGAAAGGGAAAGGAGGTTCAATGCACTTCTTTTCTAAAGAACACAGGTATTTTGGTGGAAATGGTATCGTAGGTGCACAAATTCCAATTGGTACAGGTATCGGTTTTGCAGAGAAATATAAAGGTACTGATAATATTGCTGTTTGTATGTTTGGTGATGGGGCAGCAAGACAAGGTGCATTGTATGAATCATTCAATATGGCGATGACTTGGAATGTGCCTGTTTTATATATCTGTGAAAATAATGGATATGCAATGGGTACATCTGTTGCTCGTACATCTAATATTCATGATATACATAAAGTTGGTGATGCTTTTGGAATGCCAAATAAAGATGTTGACGGAATGGATACTGAAGCTGTTCATGAAGCTATTTTAGAAGCTGCAAATCACATTAGAGCAGGAAAAGGACCTTATTTCTTAGAAATTAAAACCTATAGATATAAAGGACACTCTGTTTCTGACCCTGCTAAATATAGAACAAGAGATGAATTGAATTCTTATAGAGATAGAGACCCTATCAAACAATTGGAAGCTACCATTTTGAAGAAAAAAGTAGCTACAGAAGATGAAATTAAAGCGATTCAAAAAGCGATTAAAGCTGAGATTGAAGATTCTGTTCAATTCTCTATTGATTCTCCACTGCCACCAGCCGAAGAATTATGGAAAGATAATTATGTTCAACAAGATTATCCATTTATTAAGGATTAATTATCTAGTATTTATTACAAAGTATTGAGGTAATTAGTACTTTTATTTGGTGTTAATATTACAAAAGATAAAGAATATTCTTTATCTTTTGTTTTTTATAAAGCTGTTTTTGATTTAAATCTACAGCCTATTCATCAAATCATTGAAAATAATTATTTATAATCATATAAATTTATAAAAAGAATACTATCTTTGTGCGGTTTTTTTAACACATATAAAATAGTCATATAACAATGGCAAGAAGAATAAATAAAAAAAAGCAAGAAGAAGAAACATTAGTTGACGTTGTAGGTAGCGTAAACACATTACAAGATTATGTTGAAGAAAATTCAACTAAGATACTTGGTGTAGTAGGTATTTTAATCCTTTTAATTGGTGGATTTTTTGTTTGGAAACACATGTATCAGATGCCAAAAGAAGAAGAAGCTTCTAAAAAAATGATTCAAGCACAAGTTAAATATGATCAAGGAAATTATACCGAAGCATTAGAAAACCCTGGAGGAACTGCATCAGGATTTTTAGATATAATAGATAATTATTCGGGTACTAAAGCGGGTAATTTAGCTAATTTTTATGCAGGTGTTTCTTTCTTAAATTTAGGTAAATACGAAGCTGCCATTGAACATTTAAATAAATATAAAGCTAAAGATGATTTAAGTGCTTCATACAAATTTGCTAATTTAGGGGATGCTTATAGCGAATTAGGTCAAAAAGATAATGCTTTATCTAACTATAAAAAAGCAACCACTACCAATGTCAATGATTTTTCAACTCCTTTACATCTTTTAAAATTAGGGATGTATCAAGAAAGTCAAGGTAGTAGTGAAGATGCAAAATCAACTTATCAAGATATTGTTTCTAATTATCCTAATTCTACCCAAGCAATAGATGCTGAGAAGTTTTTGATTAGATTACAATAAATATCAATACAAACACAGATATACATAAAAAAACTGCTAAGCATTTGCTTAGCAGTTTTTTTATTTCTTAGACCAAGTATCTTTCAAGGTAACAGTTTGATTGAAAACCATTTTATCATCTTTGCTATCTTCATCAATACAGAAGTAGCCAATTCTTAAAAATTGTAATCGTTCTCCTATACTTTTGTCTTTTACACTTGGTTCTACTACGATATTAGGAAGAACCTTTAAAGAATCATGATTAAAATAGTCAATGAATTCTTTTCCTTCTTCTGGTTTGGTAGGTTGAGGTACTGTAAATAGTCTATCATAAATTCTAGCCTCAGCCTTGACCGCATTACTGGCTTCTACCCAACTCAATGTACCTTTAGGTTTTAGACCAGATTGGTCATTGCCAGAACGAGAATTATCAAAATACTTACAATAAACAGCCGTGATTTCTCCTGCTTCGTTTTTATCATAAGACTCACATTCGATAATATATGCTCCTTTTAAGCGAACAATTCTACCTGGTGCTAAACGGCGATATTTTCTATTAGGGGCTTCTTCGGCAAAATCATTGTGGTCTATGTAAATTTCTCTACCAAATGGAACATCTCTATGTGTCACTTCTTCTTCCTCTGGATTATTTTCCAATTGAACCATTTCTGTTTTTCCTTCTGGATAATTGCTAATGATGACTTTGAGTGGATTCATGACCGCCATGATTCTATCAGTTGTTTTGTTCAAATCTTGACGAATACATTCTTCTAATAATCCTACATCTACGATGTTTTCTCTTTTAGAAATACCTGCCTTATCACAAAACATTTTAATACCATCAGGAGAAAAACCCCTTCTTCTCATTCCAGAAACCGTTGGCATTCGAGGGTCATCCCAACCACTTACCAATCCTTCGTTTACTAATTTTAATAATTTTCTTTTGGAAGTAATCATATAAGTTACATTCCTTCTAGAAAATTCAATTTGACGAGAAGGGAATATTTCTAATTCTTTGATGAACCAATTGTATAATGGTCTATGATTTTCAAATTCAAAAGAACACAATGAATGGGTAATCCCTTCAATGGAGTCAGATTGTCCATGAGCAAAATCATACATAGGATAAATCGGCCAATCGTTTTCTGTACGATGATGGTGCATGTGCTTGATTCTATAAATAATAGGGTCACGCATGTGCATATTAGGAGAAGTCATATCGATTTTGGCTCTCAATACTCTGGAGCCATCTTCAAATGCTCCTTTTCTCATCTTTTCAAATAAATCTAAATTCTCTTCTATACTGCGATTGCGATAAGGACTCTCTGTTCCTGCTTTCATGGGATTGCCTTTTTGAGCGGCAATTTCTTCTTGTGTAGAATCATCTACATAAGCCAATCCTTTATTAATTAACTTAATAGCATATTGATATAATTGTTCGAAGTAATCTGAAGCAAAACGTTCTTCTTCCCATTCAAAACCCAACCACTTGACATCTCTTCTAATAGAATCCACATATTCTGTACTTTCTGTTTCTGGATTGGTATCATCAAAACGAAGATTGGTTTTACCTCCAAATTTTTGAGCAATAGTAAAATTGAGGTAGATAGCCATAGCATGACCAATATGTAGGTACCCGTTGGGTTCGGGAGGGAAACGGGTATAAATTGATTCATGTTTCCCCGATTTTAAATCTTCTACTACGATTTGTTCGATAAAATTATTAGTCTCAATATGCTCTTCCATATTTTAGTTCTATATTTTTTATAATAATTTGCAAAGATAATTAAACAACTTTATTATGAACAATGAATATGGATAAATAATTCCAATATGATTTTTAATATTGTGATGTTATACTAATCCATAGTTAGAATGTATATTATAATTCTTTTGATTTTTTAAATTAGA
>JAHDBK010000243.1 GCA_020630455.1 Saprospiraceae bacterium | reverse complement strand
TTGAATTTAATAATCAATAATAAAGAAATTTCTTTATTATTTATAAATTTAATCTCTAATTTTCTCATTTATATACAATAAGAACTTTTCTACAATCACTCCAAAAATCATCCAAGCAGGTGTATAGTCTAGACGAATATAACCCATAATTTCATAAGGACTCGTTCCTGTATAATCCCAAGGACAAACGCCAATAATTTGCTCTAATAAAAAACCAGCTATAAATTCAACAATAAATATTCCTATCATATACACTATTGAGCGAAAGAAGATGTGGATATTTTTCATTTTTTCGTACATCCAAGGGAAAGTTAGTGGAATAATGGCATAAATAGGTGCCATCCAAATATAGGTGTGTCCTTCTAATTTCCAATTGTGATTAGGCATGGCTTGAATCGTATCATATACCGCCGTGAAAAATACTTCGGTAGTAATTCCAAAACAAATAAAAAATACGACTAAAAAGAATTTTTTCATATTTAAAATTTTTAAAACTTCATTTGTCTAAAAATATCCCAAGCGATAATTCCTGTTGCTACAGATACATTAAAAGAATGTTTAGTACCAAATTGAGGAATTTCTAAACAGAAATCTAATAAAGGTAAAACTTCATCTGAAATGCCTTTAACTTCATTGCCCATTACAATGGCATATTTTTGATTTTTATCTACTTTAAAATCAGGTAGAATAATACTTTTGTCTGTTTGTTCTGCTCCAAGAATTGTAAAACCATTGTCCTTACAATGATTTACAGCCTCCCCTACTTCTTTAAAATAGGTCCAGTCCACTGCTTCACTTGCTCCTATGGCTGTTTTTAGGATTTCTCGATGTGGTGGTTGAGCAGTAATACCACAAAGATAAATGTGTTCAAAAGCCAATCCATCAGCAGTACGAAAAGCAGAACCAACATTCAATGCAGAACGTACATTATCCAAGATTAAAACCAAAGGGTGTTTTTTTTGATCTTTGAATTCTTTTATATTCGGTCTATTGAGCTCTTTTAAACTTAATTTTTTCATGATTAGTTATCCCGTTTTTTCATAATGAAAAAAAGTTCGTTACCAAGGCGGGGCTTGATAGAATCGTTAGCAATATCCATTTCAATAATTTCAAAATAGGGACTGAATAAATTGATATATTCTTCTTTTGAGCCGCCATAAGGGGGATTATTCTCAAAATGAGTATTGAAAAACAAGCCTATAAATAAACCATTTTCATTTAATAATTCATGTACTTTTTGAGCGTATTGAGGTCTTAGTTGAGGGTCAATTGCACAAAAGAAAGTTTGCTCTACAATCAAATCAAAAGAATGCTCAATTTTGAAGAAATCTCCATTAATCAGATGTTCATTAGGAAAGCTTGGTACTCTTTCTTTAAAATCCATTAATGCTTCAATCGCCCAATCACAAATATATACATTTTTAAAATCAATACGATGCAAATATTCGGCTTCATAAGCCCTTCCACAACCCGGTATTAATAAAGAGATTTCTTTATTTTTTAATGAATTAAAATAATTTTTTAAAGGAGTTGAAATCTCTCCAATATCCCAGCCTGTTTGTTCTTTTTGGTAACGGCTTTCCCAGTAATTTTTGTTTAGATTATTCAATTTATTATCTTTCAATGATTAATTTTTTTACGGCTAACAACTCATCTTCTACTGATTTAATTTGTACAAAATAAATAGAGGAAGATAAATTGGAGACATCAATTTCTGTATTATTATTTGTGATAAAAATTTCTTTTACTTTACGTCCATTTAAATCTAATATATCTACTTGATAATTAATTCTATTTAAAGTATTAATTTCTAAAAGGAATACTTTATTAGTTGGGTTTGGAGAAATAGATACAAGAGATTGTAGTTCTAAATCATTTAACGAATTTATTAATTCAATATAGGTTATAACTAATACACTATCACAACCTGTTTGACTTGTTAAAATAGTTTGATATTCTCCTCCTAAATTAACAATTTGACCATCTGGGAGGGTATAAGTTTCTCCTTGATTAATATTTACATTTACTGCTTCTGTAGTTATTGGGAGACAATTAAACATAGTATTCAAAGTAGAATTTGTATGAATTGGAGGATTAGAATCAAAATAGATTGAGGCAGAATTTTCAATTGGAGTGTTTTCGTCAAGGCTGGCTTTATGTTCTACACTAAACTGAACATATCCTTGGCTCATTTCAAAATTTGTTAAACTATCTGGTAACATAATATTTTCAAAAGTAAAGGTAATATATTTATTTTGGGACTTTTCAACTTCTAATATATCGTAATGACTACTTCCAAGTATTCTAAATGTACTAGCATCGATATATTCTGACAATGTATCTCTAACTACAACATTAAAAGCTGTATCTGTACCTGTATTTTGAAATCGTATAGTATAAATTAAAGTTTTTCCCATAGGAGTAAAGTTAGATTCCTCATTATTTTGAGGGAAAACCAACTTATCATTAGGGTCGTAAGCACAAGTAACTTCACTAGAGTATTCAATAATCTCAAAAAAGTTAAATAAATTATTATTTGAATTAACTTCGCAAAAGGTATGAATTTTAATTGAATCTCCTAGAACAAAATTTGGAGTACTGATTCCAGGCATTAGTAATTGGATGGATTGAGTTGTATGTTCAAAAGGGTATAAGGCATTAAAATGCCAGCCGTAATAATCTGTACCATTATTATTAGCTGTGGTATCTGGAGCTTGATTAAAAGAACTAACCGTAGTAAAGCTATCAATTATTCCCATCCAAATTGTACCATTTACAATAGTAGTTCCTAAATTATTAAATCCTAAATTAAAATTTACATCATTATCACACCTAGTTATATTATGAGCAATGGTTAATTCTCCGTCAATTAAAGTATCTGTAGGTACAAATCCGAAATCATAGCCATAGGTATAAAAAGTATCGCTAGAGATATGAATATTATAAGATGATGAATCTGTGTTCAAATTCCAATTTGTAATTGGTTCATAAGTAAGGATATATTGTCCACTATCTACAACATGAGTAAAAACACCTTCATTATTGGCAAAATGAGCTATATTATCTGGATTAATATATGTACTTACTCCTTCTAAATATTTATCATCTGGGTCTTTTTCTCCATTATTATTAACATCCCAAAATACAAAGCCAGTAATTTTAGCATCTTCTAAATAATTTAAATACCAAGCTATTTTGTCATCGCCTCTAGAAAAAGAAATTATATCTAAATCACCATCAGAATCTATATCAATGATGTCTGAAAAAACAGCACCATTAGCATTAGTAGATATAATTTGTTCTGAATTAAAGTTGCCTGAGACATTTTCATACCATGCTATTTTGTCATCATTAGATGAAGAAGAAATTAAGTCCATATCTCCATCGTTATTCAAGTCTGCTAAATTAATATGATAAGCACCATTAGCATTAGTTGTTATAATTTGGTCTTCTACAAACTGACCATTATCATTATTAAAAACAATAATCGTATCTGAATAAAAACTAAGAATTAGATCTTCATCATTATCACCATCTAAATCATTAGACAATATTGAATATGATGAACCAGAAAAATTAGCAAAGGATTGCGTTAAAGAAAAATTAGAAGCTCCATCGTTTTCAAATAATTTAATTTTTTCTACTTGATCTGAAGAAGCGATTAATATATCATTATCTCCATCGTTATCAAAATCAAAAACATGGGCTGAAGTAGGTCTATATATAGAAGATGTAATTAATTGTTCGCTTGAAAAATTTCCTAAACCATCATTTTCAAACCATTCTACTTTATCATTATAAAAGTCAAGATTAATGATGTCTTTATCTCCATCAAAATCTATATCCTCAACAACTAATTTAGTAATACTACTTGTCGGAAAAGACGTATCGGATATTAATTGTTCACTAAACGAACCACTCCCATTTGATTTAAACCATAAAATTGCCCTATTATCATAGCTAGCCACGACATCTATATTACCATCTAAGTCTATATCCTCACAGACGACATCTATAGGATAAGAATTGAAATGAATGTTTGATAATAAATTTTGTGTCTTTGAAAATCCATTTCCAGTATTTTCATACCAAAGTATTAAACTACTACCTCCGTATGTAGCAACAATATCTTCATCTCCATCTCCATCTATATCTCCTTTACTAATATTAAGACTAACATAAGCACCATATAATTCATTACCCAAAGTAATAGTTTGGTTTAAATTATTAGCTTCATCGTTTTCTAAGAATGCCAATTGTTTTAAACCACTATAAGGTCTATGCAAACAAATTATATCATTGACATTACCATCGTTATCTATATCCGAAAGAATATATTTATCTATTAAATAAGTAGAATAAATATTTACAGGAGTACTAAAATTATTTGAACCATCATTATTAAATACGTGAATTAAACTATTAAATGAATTTAAGATTATATCATAAATACCATCATTATTATTGTCTGTTAGATAAACACTTTCCATAGCAGAAAGACTAGAGTTTATTAATTGATGGTTAAATGACAAATTTCCATCATTAATAAAAGACATTAATTCAGTAACAGAATTAGCAATAAAATCTTTATCTCCGTCATTATCGATATCCTGAACGATAATTTTATCAATAGAATGAACATTGACTGCAACATCAAATGCAATTATTTGATTAGTAGTAAAAGTATTATTCCCTGCATTTAAAAAACCAACTAAGTCATTATCAATTACACCGAAAATATCTTTATCACCATCCATTTCTATATCAGCAAAAACAAGTGCATCAACATTAGATAATAATTGATCTTCAATTATAGCTTGATTCACAAAAAGACCTCCATCATTTAAATTTTTATTCCAAATTAAAGAATTATTTGGAGTAGCTATTATTAGATCATTGAGTCCATCACTATCAACATCTTCTACTATATAGGAATGTACACTAGAATCATATATAATATTTTCAAAAGAAAAATTACCTTCACCATCATTTGAAAACCACCCTATTTGATTATTAAAATTAATTGAATAATCTACAATATCTAAATCTCCATCAGCATCCATATCTTTAAAAAAAGCTTCATAGCTAAGACCAAAATTTAAACATCTTTTTTTAGTCATACTAATCTCCGTCCCATTATTAAAATATGTAGCAACACCAATATCTCCATAGATAACAGTATCATCAAAACCATCATTATTAATATCTAATTGTTTAACATTAATATAGTTAGGTTCTATTGAATAAGAATTATCAGTGAGTACATTTTGTTCTCCAAATAATTGTGCTACTAATGAAGTTTGGGGTATAATTACAATAAATAATAATAGAATAAATAATCTATTCATGATTTTGATTTTATAGTTATGAATATGTTTAAAAGAATAAATTAAGAACATATATATTAACTTTTAAATATGTTCTCATTAGTTTAAAATCATTCAAGTTTTTTTATCTTTTTGATTTAGAGTATGTTTAAATTTAACATTTTAAACATACTCTTATACAATTTCTCTTCTTTTAATTTCAAGTCCAAATTGATTAACATAAACTTCCACTTGATTTCCATCAACACCTTTCTTTCTTAATTTTCTTACTGATTTACCTTTTCCATGAATGGCAACATCGACAAACATATCTTCAGATTTTATAGGGTCTTCTTTACTAGTTAATAAACCTAAATGAGACAAAGAATCCGTTAAACAGGGAGACAATTTTCTACTCTTTGACCATACTCTTGGTCTTTTAAGCACTTCATCTGATATAGATTTTTTGGGCAAAGCTTTTAAATTTTCCAATTCTGTTAAAACTTCATTTAAAGCGTTTGGTTTTAACATTTTAAGAGCTGTGAAAAAATATTTAGTAGATGTCTGGTCTTTTCCATCTATTCTACTTTGAGTTTCTGCTAATGCTAGTACATCATATAAATCAGGTTCTACATTAGCCGTTTCTTCTTTAAAATAATCACTTTCTAATTCTTTAGCAAAGTCTAGTATACTTTCACACAATCTCATTGTTTTTACTTCAACTTCTTCGATAGTTAAAGTACCTATTCTTTCCGCTTTTAAGATTTTATTATATTTAAAGGAATGCAGAATGACTTCATCTTCATTTTCATCAGCATA
>JAHDBK010000242.1 GCA_020630455.1 Saprospiraceae bacterium | reverse complement strand
CGGACATCCAAAGTAAAAAAAGTTCTTGGTCTTGGAAAATGTCATGGGGAAATGACAAAGATAGAGATGATTTTGAAATTAATTACGAAGTCTATATGCCCAAATATGCAAGACTAGATTTGAAAAATAAGTACGGCGATACTTTTGTAGCTGAAATTGATGGTCATGTATCAGCAGATATCAGTTATGGCAATATTCGCTTCGAAGGAGTCAGCGGCATGCTTAATATGGACCTCAATTACGGCGATGCTCAAATTATTAGAGCGAATGAAATTTCTTCTGAAATCAAATACTCTAAGCTCAATTTGAGAAAAGCAAAAGACGCAGATTTTACAACCAAATATTCTAAATTATATATCGATGAAACAGAAGAATTGAGAATCAATAGCAAATATGATGAATACGAAATTTATAAAGTAAAAACATTAAGGGCTGAAGCCAATTATGATAAAATTAGTATTAGAGAAATAGATAATCTAATTGCTGATGCTAAATATACTGATTTCATAGTGGAGTCTGTTAATAAAGATTTGGATGTGATGTTGGCATATGGAGGAATGAAAATAGAAACTCTTAGTGCTAATTTTGAAAATGTTAGACTCGATGGGAGCTATGTTAATTTTAAACTAACCGCTGCCCCTGATGCTTGTTACAAAGTAGATGCAAGTGCTTCTTATGGCGATATTCAATTACCTGAATCAGCAGAAACAATTTATGAAAGAGATAGTGGTTATTCTTCTAGAGTAGAAGCACATGTTGGTTGTAATGATCCTAATAAAAATATTAAAGTAAAAATTAGTTATGGTGACGTATCTATTCGATAATAATGTTTAATAATAATTTTAAAAAAGCGATTTATGAAATTCATAAATCGCTTTTTTAATTTTTTAAAGATTACTTTTTCAATTCTGTATAATATTGATAAAAATAAGGAATCGTTTCAATTCCTTTATAATAATTGAATAATCCATAATGTTCATTAGGAGAATGAATAGCATCAGAATCTAATCCAAAACCCATTAAAACAGTCTTCACTCCTAGTACTTCTTCGAATAAAGCAACAATTGGAATACTTCCTCCACTACGAGCAGGAATAGGAGCTTTACCAAAAGACTTTTCCATTGCTTGGTGTGCTGCTTGATATTCTGGAGTATCTGTTGGAGTAACTGCCGCTTCACCGCCATGATGAGGTGTAACCTTTACTTTGACTCCCTTAGGAGCAATACTCTCAAAATGTTTTTTAAATAATTTTGTAATCTTATCTGAAGATTGATGAGGAACTAATCTCATACTAATTTTTGCGAATGCTTTTGAAGGTAAAACAGTTTTAGCTCCCTCGCCGATATATCCACCCCAAATCCCATTGCAATCCAAAGTAGGACGGATAGAAGTTCTTTCAAGAGTGGTATATCCTTTTTCACCATGTATTTCATTAATATCTAAATCATTTTGATAATCTTCTTGGCTAAAAGGAGCTTGATTCATAGCATAGCGTTCTTCACTACTCACTATTTCTACATCATCATAAAAATTAGGAATAGTAATATGATTATTTTCATCGTGTAATGATGCTATCATTTTCGATAAAATATTAATTGGATTCGCCACTGCTCCGCCATAAACACCTGAATGTAAATCTCTATTAGGACCTGTAACTTCTACTTCTACATAACTTAAACCTCTTAAACCTGTAGTAATTGAAGGACAATCATTAGCAATAATAGATGTATCAGAAATAAGAATTACATCACATGCTAAACGTTCTTTATTTGCTCTACAAAAAGGTTCTAAATTTTCTGAACCTGACTCTTCTTCTCCTTCAATCATGAATTTTACATTACAGGGCAAATTATCCGTTGCCAACATCGCTTCAAAAGCTTTAACATGCATATATGCTTGACCTTTGTCATCACAAGCACCTCTAGCAAAAATAGCTCCTTGTGGGTGTAAATCCGTTTTTTTAATAACGGGTTCAAAAGGACCTGATTCCCATAATTCTAAAGGGTCAGGCGGTTGCACATCATAATGACCATAAACTAATACGGTTGGCAATGATTCATCAATTATTTTATCGCCATATACAATTGGATGGCCGTCTGTAGCACAAACTTCAACATTTTCTGCTCCAGCAGCTATCAATTTTTCTTTTATAAAATCGGCTGCAATAGCTACATCTTTATCATAGGCAGAATCCGCACTAATAGAAGGAATTTTTAGTAATTCTATTAATTCTTCTAAAAACCTTTCTTGGTTCTTATCTAAATATTGTTTGATTGACATTTTATATATTTTGGTTTTAACAATTTAATAAAACAACAAAAGATAAAGAATATTCTTTATCTTTTGTTATCAATATATCTCTATTTGATTTTTTCATAAACATACAATACCTCACCATGTCTACCTCTCATTCCCAAGGTCAAAGAATTTTTATCCAATGCTCTAACCTTGTGAGATAATTCAACTTTATTACAAGAATGATTGGTTAAGATATTGTCTTTTTCAATTCTGTAAGTTCCTTCACAAGATTTTTCACCCTTTTGGTATTCATAATATTCGTTTTTACCTGTGAATTCGATAACCTTTGCTTCTTCACTAGGAACATCTTTCCATTCTCCATCATAATTATCTTTAGTTTTCACATGTCTCCATTTTTTATTGAGGTATTTCGTTTTGATTTCAACTATTGCTTGTTCTTCTGCAGGGACACCTTTACGAGTTATAGTATCTTCTTCAGAAACAGCATTCTTCTTCGAACTACAAGAAGTAGCTACAAAAAGAATAATAAGGCTAATGGTCAAACCAATTAAAAAGTATTTCATTTTCTTTAATTTAATTAATAATAAAAAATAACAACAGCTTAAGCTGTTTCCTTTTGACGTACAAAATTCAATAAAGACTCAAATAATACACGTCCATCTTCATTTCCAAGATTTTCTTCTGCACATCTTTCAGGGTGTGGCATCATTCCAAAGACATTTCCTCCTTCATTACAAATACCCGCAATATTTTGTAATGATCCATTAGGATTATAGTTATTTGAAGTATCTCCTTCTTCATTAGAATACTTAAATATTATTTGTTGATTATCATTGAGCTGTTTGATAGTAGCTTCATCAGCATAATATCTACCGTCAGCATGAGCAATAGGAACTTTTATCACCTCATTTTCTTTAAGTTGATGAGTAATTGCTCTATTATTATTTTCTGTTTTCAGATAAATATTTTTACAAATAAATTGATGATTTAAGTTATTAAGTAATGCTCCTGGCAGCAATCCTGTTTCACACAATACTTGAAAACCATTACAAATTCCCCAAACATATCCCCCTCTATTAGCAAAATCAATAACAGAAGCCATAATTGGAGAGTGGCTTGCAATAGCTCCTGAACGCAAATAATCGCCATAAGAAAAACCTCCTGGCAATACAATGCAATCATTAGTAGAAAAATCATCTAATGCTGAAGTATCTTTATGCCACAATTTTTTTACTTCTTGCCCCATTACTTCTCCTAATACATGAATCATATCATCATCACAATTAGAACCGGGAAAAACAACTACTCCAAATTTCATTTTTAATAATTTTAAATTATAAATAATAATGTCCAAAAAGAATAAATAAAAATAGAGCTAAATGAGTTAATTCTGCCAACCATTTTTTATTCATTTTCAACATCCACAAACTCATTAATATAGAATAGGGAATCGCCAATAAAACCAAGTGTTCTATCCAAACCCCCGATTGTACAAAAGCACTCAAAACTATAAAAATGATAAAGATATATAATAAATTAATTTGCTTTTTGGTTTTAATATTCTTTTTTTCTAAAAAACTAAAATATTGAGATAACAGTATAATCAAGACTATTCCCAATATTATTAATGATAAATAATTTTGAGAATTAAAACTATTTTCTAGATGAAATCTATCATAAAAACTAATGATATATGCCCAAAAACCATCTATTACATCTCCCATATAAAAGAAGATGGTAAACAAAATGATATAAGGAACTAAAAAACCCGAAATCAACTGTAAAAATTCTCTTATATTAAATGACCTTAAATTTAATATTGCTATCAATCCAAATATAATAAACAAGGAAAGACTGCCATAACACAAAGAGGCACAAGCAATAAAAAATCCCGCATTAAAATGATGTGCCCCTGCTTCCTTAATCTTATATATCATTAATAAATTATACATAGCAGGAATTAAAAAAGTCATGCCTAGCAATACAGGAGACAAACCAAAAAACAGAACACTACAAGAGCTAATTAAAACATAAAATAAGGCAGGTAAATAATTCTCTTCTTCTTGAATTTTATGCCTATTCGCTAAGAAATTAATCATTAGCGTTTGGATAAGTACTAATAGAAAAGCAAAAATTGTATAATTTAAATCCGATAAGGAAAGCGTCTCATACAACCAATCTGCAAAGATACTTCCGTTGTTAAAATCCGTTTCTACTCCTTGAAAAAAGCCAAAAGACCACAAGACAAAGGCATAGGGAATTAACAAAGTAAGAACCAATATATTATTTGACTTAAATATTTTTAACACTAGACATTACAATTAGACCGCAAAGTTAATCATAAATAGGCTATATTTATGATTTGTTTTATATTAAAAATATTATTTTCTGTTTTATTAAATAAATCTCTTAAAAATGATTAAATTGTAAATTATTTTTAATTAAAAAAATCAAAAAATCATGTTTGAAAACGCTAACTTACTAGCCCACTTAGTTGCTGCCATTTCTACCTTTCTCGTTGGTTTCTTATGGTATAATCCCAAAACACTTGGGACTGCTTGGATGAATGCAGCGGGAATGACCGAAGAAAAAATAGAAGGAGCTAATATGGGACTCATCTTTGGTCTTGCCTTTATTTTTGCCCTTATTGCGACGATTCCAATTGGATTTGTTACAGGACTTCACACAGAAGCCAAAGACATCAATTTTTTACATGGTGCTTTTCATGGAGGACTATTTGCAACGCTAATTGGTTTACCTATTTTGGCTACTAATGCTTTGTTTGAAAGAAAGGGCCTCGTTTATATCCTTATCAATTATGGTTATTGGTTGGTATGCTTCGGCTTAATGGGTGGCATTTTAATGATTTGGAGATAAAATAAAGAAATCTTGTTATTAAAACATATTTTTTTAGGTTTTGGGATTAGCTTTATTGGTTCACTTCCTATTGGAGCATTGAATCTGACCGCGATTGAAGTCGCTGTCAAACATCGCTTTTTTCAAGTAATATTATTTGGATTAGGAGTGATTCTCGTTGAATATTTACAAGCGGGAATTGCCATTTATTTTAGCGAAAAATTATTATCTAATCCCTCTATTGAAAGAGTGATTGAAATAGCCGTTATACCCATTTTCTTAATTATTGGGTTTATTTATATTTTCTCTTCAAAAACTAAAGAAAATGACAAGGAACAAATTTCAAAAAAAACGAATTCCATTACAGATATGGCTCCTTTCAAAAAAGGCATTTTTCTTTCTATTATCAACCCTCTTGCTATTCCTTTTTGGTTGGCGGTATGTACCTCATTTAATGCAGCAGGACAACTGATATATGAGTGGAATTATATTCAAGCCTTTTTATTAGGTTTGATACTAGGTACTTTTCTAGCATTAATTTTATATGGTGGTTTAGGGGAAATACTTGAAAAAAGATTACAGAAATATGAACATTGGTTCAGCCCTATTATTGGTATTACACTAATTACAATAGCAATCATTCAGATTTTTAGAGTATTTTTCTAATAGAAAAAATAAAGAGTTTTCTTTATTAATTTTAATATTAATAATAACAAATTAAAAACTAAACATAATTATTTGAAATTTATATCAAAAATTTATATATTTGAAATGTCAAGTATCATAAGTTTTGGTCCAACACTATTAATATTGGAGTTTGACTTAAAATGGGTAGGGCGGGCCTCAGGTCGTTGACTTGTCCGACTTTTCTTGAAAAAGAAACAAGGGGATTACTGAACCATATTAGCGGCTTCATACATGTTTTACAGGGGTCCAAAAACACCTCGATACTTGATTTTAAAAAAGTCCGTAAATTGAATTCAATTTACGGACTTTTTTGTTCTATTTATAATA
>JAHDBK010000241.1:1472-6135 GCA_020630455.1 Saprospiraceae bacterium | reverse complement strand
TTTAGTCATTCTGTAAAGAATTGAAGTATAATTAGTTGTGGTAAAGTTGTAATGAATTATCCGATACGGATGCGTATAAGTACTCAATACTAAAGAATATGAGTTCTATATTATTTGAAAAAATAGGAAATGTTGGAAAAATCACATTAAATCGCCCTGAAGTTTTCAATAGTTTCAATAGGGAGATGGCTTTGGCATGCCAAGAAGCATTGGACCAATGTGAAAATGATGATAAAATCCGTGCTGTATATTTAACTGGAAATGGCAAGGCATTTTGTGCAGGTCAAGACTTAAAAGAGGTAACTACTCCTGATTTAAATCCTGGATTTAGAAAGATTTTAGAAGAACATTATAATCCAATTATTTTAAAAATAAGGAATTTGAAAAAACCTGTTGTGGCAGGAGTCAATGGAGTGGCTGCAGGTGCTGGTGCCAATATAGCATTAGCTTGTGATATTGTCGTTGCCCACGAAAAAGTATCCTTCATCCAAGCATTTAGTCTTATTGGTTTAGTTCCTGATAGTGGAGGTACATTTATGTTGCCTCGATTAATTGGTTTTCAAAAAGCAAGTGCTTTGTGTATGTTAGGGGATAAAATTGGAGCAAACGAAGCGGAGCGAATGGGTATGATTTATAAGGTGTACCCTTTAGATGAATTTGAAGAATCATCTATGAAGTTGGCATCTAGACTTTCTAAAATGCCTACACAAGGATTGGCTTATACAAAGCTTTTACTTAACCAATCTTTTAGTAATAATTTAGAAGAACAGTTAGCCGCAGAGAGTCATTATCAGATATTATCTAGCCAAACAGAAGATTATCAAGAAGGCGTTAATGCTTTTATAGAAAAAAGAAAACCTGAATTTAAAGGAAAATAAATTGATTCACTTTATAAACTAGATTTAAAATGTCAAAAAAAATAAAGAGTATTCTTTATTTTTTTTGATAGAAATATAAAGTCTTTTAGATTTCTAAGAATTTATTGCTTACTAAAATAATCCCCATAAGCTTGTAAATATTTAGAGATATACTTACCCAATATATCAAATTCTAAATTGACTTTATCCCCTACTTTGAGATTATGAAATGTAGTATGCTCCAAAGTATATGGAATGATGGCTACAGAAAAATCATCTCCTTGGGGAGCTACAACCGTCAAACTCACCCCATTGATACAAATTGAGCCTTTATCTACTAGGAGATATAAAGGTGACATAGGATAATTAAAGGAAAAATAAAAGCTTCCATCTACATTCTTAATTTGGGTACAAATAGCTGTCATATCAACATGACCTTGTACAATGTGTCCATCTAGTCGCCCCCCCGAAACCATTGCCCTTTCAAGATTGACACTTTTACCAATTTGCCATTGGGAAAGGTTCGTTTTTTGGATGGTCTCGTCTATAGCTGTAACCCAATGAGATTTATCATCTTTTTGAGTGACCGTTAAACACACACCATCGTGACTAACACTTTGATCCACCTTCAATTCCTTAGAAATTGGAGAATTTACTTGAAAATGGATATTCGTTCCTTCTTTTTGAATATCCTTAATAATACCTAGCGTTTCAATTATACCTGTAAACATATTAATGATTTATACAGGCAAAGGTAAAGAAAGTTTATCTATTTTCTGAAAGAGAAGTCACAGCAACTTCAACTTCATTTTGAATTTGAATATTACCTGTTTCAGGAATGAAATAAAATTGGCTATGGAACAAATAGGCTGCTGCTAATAGCAACAAGGCGATTATTAAATATCTCATGATTGTATGTTTTAGTTTTCTAAAATTATTAACGACAATATATTAGTTAAATTATTAAGATGCCAGTTTTGTTCTTAAAAATTTACATATTATTTGTTTTTTTAATAAAATATTAATATTAATTAAAATTTAAACAAGTTTATTGAAAAATAAGTAACTTTAGTTCTAATTTAAATTAGTCAATCAACAAATTCCATGAAGATGAAATCAATTCTTACTTTATTTATTTTTATTTTATTTTTATTCAATATAAATCTAGAAGCTCAATGTACTAATGGTGAAAAAGAATTTCAATTAGTCATTGTTCCAGATAATTATCCTCAAGAAATTTCTTGGAATTTAAAAAACAGTGCAGGCATTGTTTTGCATTCAGATAATAATATCAATACTAATCCTTATAATTTTACAGCTTGCTTAGCAGATGCAGATTGTTATACTTTCACAATATTTGACTCTGCTAATGATGGAATTTGTTGTAATTATGGAAATGGTTCGTACGAAATAAGCTTTGATGGTACATTATTACATCAAGGAGGAGAATATACCAATAACGAATCGACTGAATTTAGTTGTCCTCAAGGAACTTCTTGTGAAAATCCAATAACAGTAAGTGAAGGAAATACCTCAGCAGGTACATACGTTAACAATTGGTATGTTTTTGAACCAACTCAAACGGGAATGTTTGATATTAATACTTGTGTAGCTGGAAATTCTTGTGGCAATACTACGATATATGTATATGATTATTGTGATGGGTTGAATTGGGATGATGGCAATGCTGCTACTATAGCCTATTCAGATAATGATTGTAGTGGTCAATTATCATCGCTATCTGTTGCTTTACAAGCAGGAAGCATCTATTATATTAGAATAAAATACGATAATACGTCTTGCTCTGACACCTCAATTGAATGGGATTTAACTTATGCTGGTCCAATTACAGGTTGTACTGACCCTACAGCTTGTAATTACAATCCATTAGCCACTCAAAGTGATGGCAGTTGTATTTATCCAGGAAATCCAAATTGTCCAAATGGACCCGATTTGATTATATACCAAGATGCATTAGTATCTTCTTTGTATGTAGATTATTTAGATAATAATGATGCTTGTTTAATCCAAGAAGGTTGTGTATCTGGTTATGGAACTAGACAAGTCATTAGATTTACTACTCACATTAAAAATATAGGTGATTTTGATTATTATATCGGTAGTCCTCCATCTTCACAACAATCCAATGACCAATGGGAATGGGACCCTTGTCATGGTCATTGGCATTATGAAGGATATGCTGAATATATATTATTTGACATGAATGATGGTACTGAACTTCCAATTGGATTCAAAAATGGTTTTTGTGTGATGGATTTAGAGTGCGATGATGGAGGTACTTTCCAGTATAATTGTCAAAACCAAGGAATTACTGCTCATTGTGGAGATATTTATGATTCTTATTTAGAATGTCAATGGATAGATGTAACAGATGTTGAAGAAGGGCAATATACTTTAGTAATTAGAGTCAATTGGGATGAATCACCAGATGCATTGGGTAATCATGAAATGAGTTATGATAATAATTGGGCCCAAGTATGTATTGATTTATCTAGAGATGAAGTTAATAATACTATTTCATTCCAACTCATTGACCCTTGTGATGTATATGTAGATTGTGAGGGAACTATTCAAGGAAATGCGGTATATGATTGTACTGGGACTTGTTCGGGAACGACCATTACAGGAGATATTAATTCTGATGCGACTAGAAACAATGTCGATTTAACTGACTATATGATGGAAAGTTTATTAGACACTATGCCACCTACTAATTGTTTAGATTTGAATAATGATGGGAATATTAGTGTTGTAGATGCCACTTTGTTGTATGATTGTGTACTTCACGGAGGAGGTTCTACACCTATTGACCATCAACATACTCCTTGTAATTTTCCTTATGCGATTACTAATCCAAATGACATTGTAACTTTGACTATTACAGAGGTAAATTACGCAGATAAATATTTTGATGTATTGATCAAAAATCCAAATAATAAAATGTTGTCCTTTGAATTTGATATTTCTGGAGCTGAAATAGACTATGTCAATAATTTAATGCCTAATTACAACCCTAATATTATGTTTGATGAACAAGAAATCATTGGGGTTTCTTATGATGAAAGCACTATAGATAAACATGCAGATTTCACTCCATTTTTAAGAATTTATTATACTCAATTGACAGAAGGCAATGTTTGTATTGCTAATATTACTGACTTTGTAAATGATGACCACGAAGCAACTACCAATGTGATAGAAAATGGCTGTACTACAGGAAACACAGGTATTACAGAGATTAATAATACATTTGAAGTGAGTATAATTCCTAATCCTATGTCAGATGAAGGAATTATCCAATTCAATAATCAAAATAATCAATCTTTCAATTTTGAAATTTTTGATGTAAATGGAAAAGTTGTTTATCAAAAAAACAATATTAATGACAACATTATCATCATCCCTTCAAAATCTTTAAGTCAAGGAGTTTATTATTATAGACTGTATAATGAAGATGATAGAAATATTGGCAGGTTTATTGTTCAACAGTAATTTTACTATATAAAAAAAATGAGAAATATAAATAAGCTGAACATAGATTTAGATGAATATTGTCCTTGTTGTGAATACAATACATTTGAAAAAGAGAATAGATTAAATTATTCTATTTGTCCTATTTGTTTTTGGGAAGATGACCCAGTCCAATTTGAAGAACCTGATTATGAAGGAGGAGCAAATGGTCCATCTTTAATACAAGCTAGAATCAATTTCAAAACTTTTGGTGCTTGTGAAAAAGGAATGCTAAAAATGGCAAGACAACCTAATAAAAATGATAAAAGAAAAAA
>JAHDBK010000241.1:0-1372 GCA_020630455.1 Saprospiraceae bacterium | reverse complement strand
TTTTTTTCATTTCATTTTATAAGGAAAATAAATCTATCATTTCTAAATTCTAAGGTAATCAGGTACATTAATCGGTTCTACTACATTAGGCTCAATTTCTCCATCTGTATTGACTAGTGCGAAAACTACACGTCTATTATATTGTCTACCTTCTGGAGAATCCGTACCTTCTGTCGTTGCATTTTTAGCGATTGGCTTGCTTTCTCCAAAAGTTTTCACATCAACTCCAGAAACGTCAATTCCTAATCCTTTTAAATAATTTAAAGCAGAATTTGCACGATTTTTTGATAATCTTTCATTGTATTCTATACTTCCTTTGGCATCGGTATGAGCATAAACACACAATTTTAAATTAGGATTTTTTTCCATTACTGATTTAATATTATCTAATTCTCTTTTTGATTTTTCTCTTAAATTATATTTGTCAAAATCAAAGAAAATAGCTCTAATGTACATATTTTCATCTTCATATACATAAGAACTAGGTGTTGGTCTTGGAACATCTGAGAAAGTAGGCGTATTTCCATCAATTAATACGACTTCATCAGAATTTTTAGGAAAACAAGGATTCTCACAATTTTTCTTTTTAGCTACCAAGTCAATAACTCTAGCATTTTCAAAGCCTTTGTCCATTACTTCTTGTTTTTTTGCATTAGCTTCTTCTTCAGAATTAAATTTACCAGCAAAATAATAAATGATACCATTGTGATCTTGGCTCATGTACACATTTTCTACCCCTCTATCAGAGAAGTAATTACTAGGCACTGCTTCTAAAAATGCACCTACTTGAACTTGATAATTTTGAGAAAACGAATGAGTTTGAAATAAAAACATACTCAATAAAATAACCAGTAAAGTCTTTTTCATTATGTCGGTTTTTTTAATAATTAATAATAAGTTTAGTAATAATTCAATTTATAAAAAGGGTGATTCATTTTTATTTTCTATTCAAACTTCTCATAACACACAAAAACTATAATATTCTTTATAATATTATAATTTTATAAAAGACAATCTTTTCACATCGACATGTGAAAATTATCATACTGGTTCTCTCATATTTAAGGTTGAAATTCGGCGAGTATTAAAAGTGGATAAAATGGTAGTTTATTATCTCCCTAAGCAATTTAATAATGTATATTTTAAAATAATATTTTACTTAAAATTAAATTGCTTTACAATTATATTGATAATATTATATTTTAACAAATATTAACACATTAATTTGTGACATATATATTTATTAACAAATATAAGTTAATATATTAAATAATTAAATATAATAAAAAGAATTCTTTATTATTTATAATACAAAAAACAAAAAAAGCTTTGTTTTGTAACAATAATTAAAATAAAAAAGCGGTGAAAACAC
>JAHDBK010000240.1:2628-6167 GCA_020630455.1 Saprospiraceae bacterium | reverse complement strand
ACTTATACAATCTCTATTTCTGATAATGATACGCCTCCTGCTGCTTTAGTTATTACAGAGTTTATGTACAATGTTCCTAGTGCAGATACATTAGAATTTGTTGAGTTTTATAATAATGGAACAACAAATATTGATTTGATGAATGTTTCATTGCAAAATGCAGTTTCTTATACTTATACAGAATCTCAAATTTTAGCACCAGGCGAATATACAGTTGTATGTGGTGATTCTATTGCATTCTTTAACGCATTTGGTTTGTCTTATCCTAATTGGAGTGCTAGTGGTGGATTGAATAATACTGGTGAGACAATTGAACTATATGATGGAAGCGGTAATTTAGTAGATGTAGTTACTTATGATGATGGAGCTACTTTCCCTTCTGAAGGAGACGGACAAGGACCTTCAGTTGAATTATGTGATCCTAATGAAGATAATGCAGACCCGTTCTTTTGGTATCCTTCTGTTACTCCTACAGGTATTATTGTTAATGATAATATACTAGGGCAAGTAGAAATTTTAGCGTCACCAGGTGCAGCTAATGGAGTTACTTGTTTATCAGCTGCTGATCCAATTATTAGTTTTGAATCAGCTACTTCTACTTATAATGAAGGAGATGGACAAGGATTCGTAAGTGTAGAAATTACTAATGGAAATGCTAATCCAACTACAGTAACTTTAACAGTAGAAGCTACAAGTACTGCTACTGATGGTGCAGATTATACAATGGCATCTAATACCATTACATTTATGGGCGGAGTTGCTACCGATATTTCATCTTTAGCAATAGATTTGATAGATGATATGGATGTTGAAAGTGCAGAAACTATTGTTTTCACTTTGACAGGAGATAATAATGCCCAAGATGGAACAATCATGACTCATACCATGACTATTAATGATAATGATACGCCTCCTGCTGAATTAGTCATTACTGAAATTATGTATAATAATTCTAGTACGGATTCATTAGAATTTATAGAAATCTATAATGCTGGTTCAACTAATATTGATTTATTAAATGCTTCATTACAAAATGCAGTTTCATATACATATACTGAATCTGTTATCTTAGCACCAGGCGAATATACAGTTGTATGTGGTGACTCTATAGCATTCTTTAATGCATTTGGCTTATCTTATCCAGATTGGGCAACAGGTGGATTGAACAATACAGGAGAAACTATCGAACTTTGGGATGGTAATGGCGTATTAGCAGATACTGTTGCTTATGATAATGGGGCTACTTTCCCAGGGGAAGCAAATGGTACTGGTCCTTCATTAGAACTTTGTGATGTTACAGCAGATAATGCTGATCCTTTCTTCTGGTTACCTGCAAATAATCCTACAGGAGTAATTTCTGGTTCAGCTGAAGTATTAGCAACACCAGGTGCAGCCAATACAGTAGTTTGTTTCAGCGCTGCTGACCCAATTATTACTTTCCAAACAGCTACTTCTTCATATAATGAAGCAGCTGGAACAGGAGATGTAGTAGTTGAAATTACTAACGGTAATGCCAATGCTACAACAGTTACACTTACTGTTGAGGCTACATCAACAGCTACTGATGGTGCAGATTATACTATAGCAACTGCTTCTCATACTTTCCCTGCGGGAACAACTACTGATTTTAACACTTTTGCGGTATCAATTATTGATGATATGGATATTGAAAGTGCTGAAACGGTAGTGCTTACATTATCAGGTGATAATAATGCTCAATCAGGTAGTATTATGACACATACAATGACAATTGAAGATAATGATGCTCCTGCAGATCCTCTTGTAATAACAGAGTTCATGTATAATAATCCTAGTACCGATTCTTTAGAATTTATTGAAATATATAATGCAGGTACAATGGATATTGATTTAATGAATGTATCTATTCAAAATGCCGTTAGTTATACTTATACTCAATCTCAAATTTTAGCAGCAGGTGAATATACTGTAGTTTGTGGAAATGCTTCTGCATTCTTTAATGCATTTGGAATAAATGCTCCACAATGGGATCAAGGAGCTTTGAATAACACTGGTGAAACAATTGAATTATATGATGCTAATGGTGTTTTAGCGGATATTGTGGCTTACGATAATGGTTCTACTTTCCCTGTAGAGGCGAATGGTAATGGACCATCATTAGAACTTTGTGATGTAACATTGGATAATTTTGATGCGACTAATTGGTTGCCAGCTATTAATCCAACAGGAGTTACTTCTGGTGGAACTGAAATTTTAGCTACTCCTGGAGCCGCTAATACTGCAACTTGTGTTGATCCTAATGCTCCTGTCATTAGTTTTGTAGATGCTATTTCTTCTTATAATGAAGATGCAGGTACAGTTAATCTTGAAGTAGAATTGACTAATGGGAATGCCAATGCTACTACGATTACTGTAATGGTTGAAGCAAGTTCAACAGCTACTGATGGAGCAGATTATACGATTACCTCTACTACACATACTTTCCCTGCTGGAACAGTTACTGATGTAGCGTCTTTATCAATTAATATTACGGATGATATGGATATTGAAGGGGATGAAACAATTGTATTTACTCTATCTGGTGATAATGGAGCTCAAAATGGTACTAATATGTCTCATACTCTAACGATTGTAGATAATGATGTTGCTATTCCTAACTTAATCATTACTGAAATTATGTATAATGATCCTGAAACTGCTAATAATCATGAATATATTGAAATTTATAATGCTGAAGCAAATTCAGTAGACTTAGAAGGAATTACAACAGTAGGGGTAACTTACACATTCCCTGCTGGGACAACTATTGCCGCAGGAGAATACATAGTTGTAGCTAAAAATGCTGCTAATATGTCAACTAATTTTGGTGTGACAGCTTATGAGTGGACAAGTGGTGATTTAAGTAATACAGGTGAAACAGTAGGAATCAATATGTCTAACGGTACAGTAATTGATGAAGTAACTTATTCAAATGCTGCTCCTTGGTCAGTAGATGCCGATGGTAATGGTTATGCTTTAGAATTATGTGATATTACAATGAATAATGATGATGCAGCGAATTGGGGTATTGCAGGAACAAATGCAGGTTTCCAATTAAATGGAATGGATGTATATGGTTCACCAACCGCTGCGAATAGTTGTTTTGATAATCCTGTAAATGATATTCAAAAAGAAGAAATAAGTATTTATCCAAATCCTGCTTCTTCTTTTATTATTGTTGAATCTGAATACTTATTAGATGAAATTAATATCATTAATGTATTAGGTCAGCAAGTATTAAGTATCCAACCCAATCAAACTATTACAGAGATGGATACTAAAAATTTAGCTACAGGTGTTTATTTCTTACAATTGAGGTCTGGAGAGTCGACTTTAACAGAAACAATTATTATTGAATAATAGCTTTTGTTAATGATAAATAAAAAAAAGTGGTAAATCTTCTGATTTATCACTTTTTTTGTACTTTTGGCACGATACTTGAAATATAAGTATCAGAGTTAAAAAATGAGTGAGTTAAAAAATTGCGTCTTGGTTCTCAGCCTTGACGCTTTTTTATTTTA
>JAHDBK010000240.1:0-2528 GCA_020630455.1 Saprospiraceae bacterium | reverse complement strand
GCCGATACTTCGCATAAATCACATCCAATGATTTCTTTTCCGCTATTTCTTAAAGCTTCTAAAAGATAGACTATTTCTTGAAAGGAAAAACCGCCAGGCACTGGAGTCCCTGTTCCTTGACACAAATCAGGATTTAAGCCATCTATATCAAAGCTGATATAGACTTTTTGTGGGAGTTCATTAAGTATTTTTTTAATAATAAAATGAAAATTAACCCCTTCAAATAATGATGTTCTTATTGAATTATCAGTATACAATTGAATACGGGCATCATTGCTAGCCATATTGGCTTCTTCTTCGCAATAGTCTCTTATTCCAACTTGACTAATATGTTTGACTTGAGGAATTTCATTCAATACATTATAAAAAATAGAGGCATGAGAATACGTAAAACCTTCATAAGCAGCTCGCAAATCACAATGTGCATCAATCTGTAAAATGCCGAAGTCCTCATGTTCTTCAGCTAATGCTTTGATATAACCTAGAGGAGTAGAATGGTCGCCTCCTAATAAAACCACCTTTTTACCTTGTGATAATATTTTTTTAGTTTTTATGTACACAAATTCATTGAGTTCTTGGCATGCTTTATTGACTTTTTTTAGGTTTTTTTCATTGATTTCTAATCCACTTTCTAATGCTTCTATATGTTGTTCAGCTAGTCGACGTAATTTTTTATTTTTCTTGATAATATTTTTGGAAGCTTTATGAAAATAAATACCTTTTTTCCAAGTATCAGGGGCTTCTTCCAAATATAAATCCAGTTGATAAGAAGCATTAAGAATATTTTTATAAGCATTGCTTGTCCCAGCACCATAAGACACCGTTACATCCCAGGGTACTGGAAAAATAATAACATCTGCCTGTTCTTCATTAAATGGTAAACCAATAAAATTACCATTATTTACACCCACTCCATTTGGGTTAAAATTATTAATAATGTCTTCTTTAGTATGCATGTTTAAATTTAGTTTTTATTTTAACTGATAACTGATAACTGATAACTGATAACTGTCTACTGCTCACTGCTCACATCATTATACCTAGAAAAAACAATCATTCCCAAAATACAAAAAATACAAGCAGCAACTGCTGTAGCCCTTACTCCAAGGGGATTGTCAATACTTTTTCCAAGTAATAATAAAGAAGGAAAAATTAGATTGGCAACAGTAATTCCAATTTTCATCATAAAGGTACGAACCGCATAATAAATACCTGCTAAAGATGATTCTCCTTCTCCTTGTTCCAATTCTTTTTGATAAATCAAATCAGCAACAATCGCATTTGGAATAATACCAAAAGAAGCGATTGGAAATGCCGCTAAAAAAGCAGCAATATAAAAAATACTATCTATACTAAAAGGCAGCAAATCAATAAATCCAGTTAATGAAAATACCACACAATATATAGCAAAAGCGATAATGGTTACCTTCTTTTTTCCAATTTTTTTAACTAAAATATTGATAGGCCAATAAAATAATAGACTGACAATCATCGCAATTCCTAAAAATGCACTGGCTTCACCCTTGTCTTTATTCATTAATGTAACAATATAATACCCAATACCTAATGAGATGAACTGAGCAGCTAACCAATATATCATATCGGACCAAACAAAAATTCTAAAATTCCTATCGTTTTTTAGTATCTTAATAAAGCGTTTGATACTATCTTCTCTAATTTCACTTTCTTCTTGAACAGCATATTTAGTTTCATTAAGAAAAAATACAGGAACTAGCATACATACAAAAGCAATACTACAATAAATAGCCATAAGTATTTGCAAAGCTTGGGCATTGCTATATCCTTTTGCCGTAAAAACTCCCATCAAAGAATAAACTGAAAAACCCGTTGCAAAACCCAATATCCATGTCAAAGAAATAGTAGTACTAATCTTCATTCTATCATCTTTATGATGACCTAATTCAGCTATTAAAGCATTATAGGGAATCAAATAAGCTGTAAACGATATATAGTATATTATGGAAATGACGATTAACCACAAAACATTTATCCATGACTCATAGGCTAGGGGAGGAAAGAAAATTAAAAAAGCAGTCAAGGCAAACGGAAAAGAGGCAATAGCCATCATTTTCTTACGTTTACCAAAATCTGTTATTTTCATTCGGTCACTTATACCCGCTATAATAGGGTCTGTGATAGCATCAAAAATTCTTGATAATGAACCCAATAAACCTACTATTGTAAAAACTACTAAGACTGCTCCTTGATAAAAATAGCTTGGAAACAGTATCTCAGAACTATCTTCTGGTGGCATATAAAAAAACACCAATAACATTCCCGCACCAAATGAGGCTAGTGACCATCCGTATTGACCAATGGCATAGATGATGATAGCGGATAAAGGCGGACGTGGCTTCATATTATTAATTTTAAATTTTCTCTTTTTAAGAAATTCAAGTACAAAAGATGTTATTACGAAAAATTGATTATATCTATATTGTCTTTTTAATTATATCCTTCGTTATTCCTCTCAAACATAGCTAAGGCTATGCTTTTCGAGTAATGCC
>JAHDBK010000239.1 GCA_020630455.1 Saprospiraceae bacterium | reverse complement strand
TACCAATCCACATTTAAAAATACACCTTAGCTTTTCTGTAAAGATTTGAAGTATAGTCAATTGTGATAAAGTTGTAATGAATTATCCGATACGGATGCGTATTATATCAATTGATTTGTTAAGAATAAATAATTCAAGATTTCTTTTTGAAGTAATATTTTTAATTGAATAACTTTAACTTGATTTTCTATATATTTTTCTTGTCTTTTATTCAATAAAAAGACAGAGCTCTCTCCAAAGTCAAACTTTAGTTTTTCAGCATCTAATAAATTTTTATAGCCCAAGAGATTATTTTCTTGTAATTGAATTTGATTATTTAATAAATTTTGTTGTTCCCAAGAAAATTCAATTTTATTTAGTAATTCATTTTGTTTGTTTTGTATATCTAATTCAATTTCTTTTAGTTTTATTTCTCCAAGGAGTACTTCAGCTTTTTCTTCTCGAAACAATAGAGGCATTGAAAAGCTCATCCCCCATCTAAAATTATCAAAAGCAGGAATAGGTAAGGCATTATTATTGGTATACAAAAGGGGATTATATTTAATTTTTAACTTAGGTTTTAGTTTTTCTCTTTTCCACCTTTGTTCAAGTTGATAAAAGAATAATTTATTTTGTTTTTCCTGAATTATCGGATTATTTACAATATTATTTTGATTATTTATAATATCATTAATCTTCATTACAGGAACAGATAAATCTTGAGGAATCTGCGTTTCTTTTAACTCAAGTGGTACTTGTTCAAACCATAAATAATTTTCTAACTGGGTTTGAGATTTAACTAAGTAAATTTTATTTTTTTCGAGTAAAATCTTTCTATCTTGAAGAAGTAAAGCAGCTTCTAGGGTATCAACTACCGTTTTTTCTCCTGCTTCAAAAGATTCAATAGTATTCTTTAAATATGTGCTAGCGATTTCTACATTTTCCATTAATATTTTTTGGATGCTGAATACCTCTTGCCAATTCAAATAAGCTAAACTAGCATCATAAATCAACTGGTTCAATAAAATTTGAGCTTGATTTTCAACAATATTTTCATAAACCTTAGCTTGTTTAATTGATGTTCTTCTTTCGTCTATTAAAAGCCCTTGAATTAAATTAGCTTCTAGACCAATATTCCATAAACCAAAGTTATTAGTCAACACTTCTGGATTGACAAAATCTCCTTGAATATTCTCATAGCCACCTACTATATCTACACCAATTGGAGTTGGAATATTGACTGTTGATTCAATTTTACGATAATACAATTTATCATTGAGGTTCTTTTGAGACCAAGAAGAAAGAAATTCTGGATCAAAGTTACCCCTTGCTTTTAATAAATTGGCATTTGCTTTTTCTTTTTGCAAATCTGATTGCTTAAATATGGGATGATGAAATAAAACATTCTCGATATATTCATCATAGCTAAAAACTAGGCTATCTTTTTGAGCATTAATATTAATAATCAGTATTATTTGGAATGTAAAAAGAAGCAATATTTTATTCATATTCTTATTTTATTTTTTTTAGAGGAGCTTTACTTTTAAAATCTTTTTGCAGAAAATCTTCTTGATAAAAATCTGCAGGAAAACCATTTAATTGTCGCCATATTTCATACCAAATAGGTACTTCTTTTAGTAAAATGAAGGTACTCACACCCGTTCCAATACTTAATTTTTCTGGCCAGTCTTTTATATAATCAGCAGGGCTTATAAGGATTCTATAATTACCATTTTCACTAATAAATTTGTCTATAGCTACAATATTTCCTTTAAAAAGCCCCGTTGAAGATTCTGGCCAACCACTAATTACGATAGCAGGCCAACCGTCAAATCTAAGGGTTACTGAGTTTCCAACCGTCAAAAGAGGAATGTCCTGAGGTTTAATATATACTTCAACTGCTAAATCATATTCTTTTGGAACAATAGTCAATATATCTGTACCTTCTTTAATAACCTCACCTATACCTTTTTTCATGGTTTTAGTAATATAACCCGATTGTGGAGCTTTCACATAATAAAACTCTTGTCGTAAACTGTAGTTACTCAATTGATTTTTCAATTTAGAAGTATTTGCCATTGCTTGTAACTTTGAAGAAAGGGCGGATTGTTTATCTGATAAAGATTTTGATAATTTATCGGCATATTCTTGGTCTATTGACTTCAACTCAATTTGAGATATTTCTAAATTATTCCTTTGGTTAACTAGTTTATTCTTTTGAGCATTAATTTTGGCAATTAATTCTTGATTTTTCAACTCTTTTTCTTGTAATTCTGAAAGAGATTTCAATCCTTTATTATATAATTCTTGAATCCTTTCAAGTTGATTATTAGCTACTTTATAATTGAGTTCAAGAGCGACTAAGTCTATACTATCAATATTGATTTTATTTTCAATTTGAATTATTTTATTTAATGTTTGTTGGATTTTTAAACTTTTAGCTTCTAACAAGGCCTTATATTGTGCTTCTAAAGCTTGTACTTTATTATCGTATGATTGAATACTCTGACTTTTAGCACTTACTTGTTCATTAGTTCTTTCAATAAGATTGGGGTCAAAGTACTCGCTTTTAATTTCAGAAATAAAAATGATTGTATCTCCTTTATTAACATAATCTCCTTCTTGAACAAACCATTTTTCAAGTTTACCTGAAATAATTGATTGTACCGCTTGAGGTCTTTGCTGAGGTTGACGCGTAGTGACATAACCTTTAGCGTTTATGTTTTGAGTCCAAGGCAAAAATTGAATTAATACAATTCCCAATAAAAAGAAAATTATAATCCAAGACAAACGATAAATCGAACTCTTTTTTAATAATTTTGAAGCATTAAATTCATTTAAATCAATTTGATTTTCAACCGAATTCTTAGAAATTTTTAACATTTTTAATTGTATTTTTCATAAAAAACTTTTCGTAATAATGTCTACTATAAATGCAAAATATCAGTACAAGATTCTTTCCAATAATAATAATCTCCCACTACCAATACAGTCATATTATTAGTAGGATTAAAAATATAATCTATAATTTTTTGTTTGTATTCTTCTTCAATAAATTGAAGTGGGTCTTCTAAAAGCAAAAGTTTGGGTTGAGAAACTAAAGCCCTAGCAATATGTATTTTTTGTACAATACTTCTAGGCAATCTTCTGCCAATACTATCTACTTTAGATAACAAACCATTCTTTTGATGTACTATAAAACTTTCAAGTCCTAATAAATCAATAATTTCATTAATTACCTTATCTTCTATATTCTTACCTAAAGTAATATTATCTCTTATTGTCCCTTCAAATAGCTGATTAGTAGAAGGTAAATATGAAATATTTTGAAATAATTTTTCCTTTTCATAATTTTTAAATGGAATACTATTTAAATATAATTGTCCTTCATTCGGTGTGTGAATTCCAGCAAGAATTTTTATTAAAGTTGATTTTCCTGAACCTGATTTACCATCTATTAAAACCTTTGCTCCTTGTGGGATGGAAAAAGATAAATTATCAATTAATTTATTTGAATTATCAGGAAATGAAAAAGATAGGTTAATACCTTTTAATTCTATATTTGAATCTTTATGAATTTCTAATGTTCCTTGATTATCATCCAATTTTAAATCTGTAACAAAGCCGATTTTTTCTAAAGCAGTTAAAACATCATAAATAGTATCCACTACACGTATTATCTTTTCTACTGAATTTATAATTAAAATTATAATAATTTCAGCAGCAACAAACTGTCCGATATTCATTTGTTCATTAAATACTAATACTCCACCTAATACTAATAAGCCAGCAGCAATAAATATTTTAAAACTAATGAATAATTTAAATTGATTTAACAATACACCAAAGTGAGCTTCTCTATTCGTTAAATATTTTACAACTAAATCATCTGTAGATTTGAGGTGTAATTTTTCAAAAGCATTCAATTTAAAACTTCTATTTACTCTTGCTATTTCTTCTAGCCAATGAGCCACTTTGTATTTATATTTGCTTTCTTTCAGGCTAGTATCTATGCCTTTTTGCCCCGTAAACCTAAAAATTAACCAAAGTACTAATACTAATGAAAATCCAAGTATTATAAAATAGGGACTATATATTGTTAGGAGGATTAGACCAAAAATAATTTGAAAAGATGCTAGAGAAAAATCAATTAAGATTTTAGGCAAACCTTTTTGGACAGTCAAAGTATCAAAAAATCTATTGACCAATTCAGGAGCGTGAATTTTATCAATTGCTAAAACATCTATTTTGGGCAACCTATACGCAAATTCAAAAGCAGATTTTGCAAATAAATCTTGTTGTATATTCTCAACTATTCTTAACTGAAAAACCTGTAAAACACCTGTAATTGCAATTCCAACCAATACAAATATCACCAATATAATCCAGGATGTTGTCATTTCTCCTGTCTGTATGTAATTGATAATTGCCTGTATTCCTAGAGGCAATGACAAGGAAATCAATCCATTTAATATTGCATATAAATATATTTGTCTAAGGTCCGTTTTATAACCAGAAAGTAGATTCCACAATCTTTTGATTGGTGTCATATATTTGATTAGTTTATCGTTTTATAAATAGAAAGTAGTAAGACAACAGATTTTAGATTTTCATTCAAAAAATAAAGATTTTTTTTTATTTTCTGAATTTTGAAATATTCAATTATTTTTATCCTATAACTAAATTGTTTTAGATTTACTTTATTTTAATCTATACAAAAGTATTCCATAATCTCTCTCGCTTTATCGTTACCCAATTCATAACTTTTATTCAAGTCATTACAAGCTGTATTATAATCTAATAATGATAAATGGCACAATGCTCTTTTATAATATGATTCTTTTGAATTAACATCTAATTCAATAGCTGTATTAAAATCTTGTAATGCTCTCCAATAGTCTCCAATTATATAGTATAAATTACCTCTACTTATATATAAATTTATATTATTAGGACTTTCATCAATTGATATACTTAAATCAGAAAGAGCCCCTGAAATATTTCCTGATTTTTTCTTGATTAAACCTCTATTGATATATGCTTGAACCATATTATTATCTCGTTTATTAATAATATAATCCAAATCTTTTATTGCATTTTCCAATTCACCTAATTTTTTATTGACAATAGCTCTTTCAAAATAGGCATTGATTAAATTTTCATCTAATTCTAGAGCTTTATCATAATATTTTTTTGCTTGAATATAGTTACCTTTAATACGTTGTATTTTTGCTTTTTTATACCAAACTAAAGGATAATCTTCATCTATAGAAATAATCTCATCTAATATTACATTCGCCTTTTCAAAATCATTTTGCTCAATCAAAATAAAAGCCTTGATATCCAAAAATTGTAATTGAAAATTACTCATCGAATCAACATTAATATCATCAATAAGTTTAATACCTTGTACCCAATTTTCATTTTCGACCAAAAAAATCAAATCATTCAATAAATCATATACTTCTTTATTTTTTAAGGTATCAATTCTATCTATATTCAATTTATAAATTGAAATAGACTGCTTAGTATTCAATTGTTCAAAATATTGTTCAACAGATACATCTATAATATCTTTTTTTCCATCAATCCCATTATATCCAAATAAATTAAGGACGTAAGGATTTAGTCTGTTTGCCACAATCATATCCTGCTCTGCCTCACTAATCATACCTATTTTAGATTTTATATTTGCCCTAATTATATATGCTTCTGATAAATAAGGGTCTTGAGAAATAGCATTATCAACGTGTTGTAATGCCATCTCATAATCAAGGTTTTGAAAACAAAAAATAGCATTTTGTAAATTAATATAATTTTCACCTTGATTTTCAGTAGTAAAGGTTCGCCCTAATGGTTGACTATTTAAAAATCTATTTTGTGCCTTTAATGATATAATTTCAAATAAAATAATAAAATAGAAAAGATTAAATGTAATTTTTAATTTCATACTATATTAATTTAAATTATTAAATATTTATCATCTATATTACAAAATAAAATGAAAAAAGTTTAGTAAAACTATATATTTTAATAGTATTACTATTATTTTAAAATTCATGAGTTAAAAATGAAAAAAATATCTATAAAAACACTTTAGCTTTACTGCAAGACTTGAAGTCAAGTTAATTGCGGTAAAGTTGTATTGAATTATCCGATATGGAGGCGTGTTATACCAATCCACATTGAA
>JAHDBK010000238.1 GCA_020630455.1 Saprospiraceae bacterium | reverse complement strand
CTTTTCATAATTTTAAAAATTGTGATTAAAAAATAAATTGATTAAAAGTGTTCTTAGTATTTGAGTAAATTATATCACAAATATCTGATGAAAAAGCTATTAGGAGTTTTCTGAAAACGGACATCTTGTTTCTGAAAACGGACATTTTTTATTGTTAAGTAAATAAACTCATTGAAAAGCTAATGTTTAGAACCTGTGATATATATTGAATGTTATTAAGACTTTTCTTAAACACAGTGTAAAATTAGATACGCCCATGTGCAAAAAATCGTCAAATTTGCCTTAGGATGTGCAAAAAATCGTCAAACAATGCTGATACGTGGTTTTTTTCTTTTTTTAATTATTGTATTCTGAAGGAAGTTTACCAAAACGGTTTTTAAAACTTCTAGAAAAGTGGCGAGAATCAGAAAAACCGACATTGGATGCCAATTGGTTTATAGATAATTTATTATTTTGGTCTAATAATTTTCTTGCTTTTTCCAATCTCATTTCTAGAAGGTATTTTTTGGGAGTCATACCTGTCACTTTTTTTAGCTGTCTAGTAAGCGTAGATTTACTCATTGCAAAATGAGTAGCGAGTCCTGCTAAATCTAGTATATCATTTTTTATATTTTCGATAATATATTTTTCAAATTCTTTTAGCCACAACATATCTTCCTGACTTAATGTATAATTTTCTTGACTTGTTTCTTCTTGATGATAGTGTATTCTTTCTTCTTGATTTGAAAGTAAATGGCGAATTTGGAAAAGCAAATCATCTTCAACAAAAGGTTTAGTAATATAGCTATCTACTCCTATTCTTAGTACTTCGATTTCGTCTGTTTCTTCTGCTTTACCTGTAACAACAATTGTAGGAATATGACGACTAGCATCCTTAGACTTTACTTGTTCTAAAAATTCATAACCATTCATAATAGGCATCATCAAATCGCTAATGATTAAGTCTATATTCTTATAAGAATTATTTGAAGGATTAAAGGTTTTAGGAAATAAAATATCCAAGGCTTCTGCTCCATTATTAGCTATAATAATTTCATATTGATTTTTAAGAATTATAGCATAAAATTTTTGTAAATCTAAATTATCTTCTACAAGTAATATAATAGGTTTACTTTGATTTTCAATTATAGAATGGATAGGTCTATTTCCAACATTTTGAGATTTAGAAATTTTCACTACTGAGTTAGGATTACTAATAGATGCCTGACCAACATTTGAATTTTGAATAATTTCTAATGGAATTTTGATTGAAAAAACAGTACCTTCTCCAAGTGTACTTTCTACTTCAATTTCTCCCTTCATTAGACCAATATATTCTTTGCATAATGCCAATCCAATTCCTGAACCTCCTTCTGCAATTTTATTGGTTTCTAAAGTTTGAAAATATCGTTCAAAAAGATGGGGCAAATCATCTGAATGGATTCCTTGTCCTGTATCCGCTATACTAATATTAATGATATCATCTGAGATAAAAGATCTACAACGAATAGTTCCTCCAAGAGGTGTATATTTAAAAGCATTAGAGAGTATATTGGTGATAATTTGTTTGCATTTTTGAATATCTATATTAACGAGGACATCAGCGTGAATTTCAGTATCATAAGAATAATTAATATTTTTTTGTTTAGCCAAAACTACAAACTGTTCAAAACTCTCTATTAGATAAGGGTACAATTGAACAGTTTCTTTATTCAATTCTAAAATTCCTAATTCACTCTTGCTTAAATCTAAAATATCCGATACCAATTGTTTAAGATGTTCACCATTTTTATCAGCAATTTCAAGTAATTCTTTTTGTTGAGTATTGACTTGACCGCCCTTCAACAAGGAATTAATAGGGCCTAACATGAGTGAGAGAGGAGTTCTAAATTCGTGACTTGCATTAGCAAAGAAACGAGATTTAGCGACATCTAGTTTAGTGAGTTCTTCTGCTTGTTTTTTAATGAGTTCGTTTTGTTGCTCCAACTGTTTTTTTCTTTTTTGGGCATTCATATAAGCAAAGAAAAAAGAAGCGGACATCAACAAAAATGAAATTAGAATAATAATAGCTGTACGTAATCTATTATTAGATACACTCAATTCTAGTTCGCTATTTTTCTTTTCAGTTTCTAATTTATCTTTTTCAATTTGAAGATAATATTGTTCAATATTAAATCCATCCGCTCTATTATTTAGTTCTGCTATATGAGCATCTAATTTTTGCTGACTTAAATAGGCCGTTTTATAGTCTTGCTCTTCTTCTGCATATTGTTTTTTCAAACCATATCCCTCTGAAAGTAAATCATGCATATTCACTTCAGTAGATTCTTTTAAACCTTTATCTAAATATGACAGTGCTATTCTTTTATTATTTGAATTCCAATTTATTTCGGATAATTTATAAAGAACATGTATTTCTCTCCATTTATCAGGTAACTCTATTGAATAATTGAGGGATTCTATATAATATTTTTCAGCTTCAGACCATTTTTCTTGACTAAAATAAAAAGCTCCTTTCAATCGAAAATACTCTAAGGTGTCAAAGGTATTAAATATATTTATTGAATCTGTATTCAAAAATTCTTGGATTTTATTCAAATGCATTTCTACTTCTTCATATAGACCAGCCTCCACTTTATCATTAATAATTTGTCTATGTAATAAGAATTCTAATTTTGGGTTATTTTTGGTTTTAGCCTCTTCTAATAATGCATTCATTTCTTGAATTATAAATTCTAAATTTTCATCATTTTTGAAAGATTTAATTTTGGATTCTTTACATAATATATACCTTAAATCATCATCTAATTCTTGATACACTACAATAGCACTATCCAAATATATTGTTCCTAATTTATTAATTCCTAATGCAGAATGATAGCGAAAAAGATCATTATAAGCTTCTGCTTTAGATTCTAGTTTATGGTGTTTATTACTTAAATATAGAATTTGATTAGTGATTTCAATTGCAACTGGCAAGTTGAATTTTTCCCATTCAAAATTCATTTTTAATTGTAAATAATTATTAATTGTACAATCTATATCTCCATCACAATACCCTTTAACTAATGCAAACATCAATTCTAAAGAATCATTATCAATTGTATTTTCGAACTGATATTCAACAATAGGCCATACTTTTTCCGCAACAGATACATCTATAGGTTCTTTATCTTGGGCAGATAATTGAATTTGCAATACTGCCAAAAATAATGACAGCAAGATTTTTGTTTGAATAGAAGACTTAAAAATAAGTCTCTTACTATATAGATACCATTTTGTTGTTAATTGCATTATTAATTAAACATTATAAGTAGGAAGACATTAGATATCATTTGTAATAATAAAGAAAATTCTTTATTATTTATTTTTTTTTCAATGTATAATTATTTTTTGAACTATATTTTTTTTACAAACTTATCAAAACTCAAGCATTTTCATTTTCTCAAAACGGACATTAACTATCTCAAAACGGACATTTCTATTAAAAACAATAAAAAAAGCGAGAGCAATACATTGCTCCCGCTTTTCGATATGAAACATTGATTAATACGCATCTGTATCGGATAATTCATTACAACTTTACCACAATTGATTATATTTCAAATCTTTAGATTAGAGCGGAGGTGTGTTTTTCAATATGGATTGGTATAAGTCTGTACTAAAATGGTAGTACTGCAATACCAAAGCTTAAAGGCTTGAGGGCATAAGCACCTTGTTTATCAGGATTAAAGAATTCATTGAGACCATAATTAACATAAAAATTGAGATAACCATACCCTACTCTAGCGGTCAATCCATATCTCAATCTATTCAAATTGAAATCATCTTTAATTTTTTCTTTGCCAAATTCATCGCTTTTTTGCTTCAACTTAGCTGCTAATAATATACTACCATATGCTCCTGCACTTACTTTTACGCTATTTCCATTTTTGGTTGGATGTCTCCATTGTACCATTAAAGGCACTGTCATATAAGTGGAATTTAGATTATTTTTTTTGAATTGAGATACAACCGTATCTTGCTGAAAAGTAACTGGCTCTGTATTCGCAAGAATATTATAATTGTTAGTAAACTTGTACTTATTAAATTCTAAGCCTAAACCGTACATGATATTGATTCTATTTTTCTTATCTAAGCCAATTCTTTGCTTCATCAAATGAAGGTGCCAATGATTTGAACCTCCTAGTTGTTGATCCATTGCTTGTAAATCGGTAGGCAAATCCATTTTACCATCGTGTAAATAAGTGCCCATTCCATAGTCCAACATCAACCAACGTGTATGGACTCTACTATAACTATTAGAATCTCTATCACCATTTTTAATAGTTATGGTGAAACCGTCATCCTCTTCTTCTGAAGTTTCAGGAGCATCTGGCACTTCTGGCACTTCTGGTACATCTGGAGGTGTAGGAACGGTATCTAATATAGTTTCTTCAATTGTAGGGGCATCTGTTTGAGCAATCATTAATTGACTACAAAACAGGACTAATGTTAAAATAATTGCTAATTTTTTCATCGTAATTTTTTTTAAAAGTTTGCATAATTACTCTAGGAATATCAAGGACGTCTTCTTGTATTCTATTTCAGATTACCTTTTTATTAAAAAGATAATTTATAAAGAAATTTTGTTATTTTTTACTTAATGATTCTGGTATTAAAACTGAAGATAAAAAAGCTACATTCATTTTTGCACTATTTTTTTCAGGTTTAATATTCCAATCTTCTCTGCTTTGTTTTTCAGTTTGTAAACCCATAAAGCGTAAAGCTTTATTATCATTATCATTATTTACAATATCTACACCTAAATCTACCGATGCAATTGTTTCATCTATTTTCAAATGATTTTCTATATTTTCAAATGAAATATTTTTTATAGTATTTAATGCAATGATTTCTTCATCATTCTTTTGTTCCATTTCCTCTTTATCTTCATTTATATTTTCTGGATTATTCTTATTTATTTTAACAGAAGGATTGTTATTTACAACATCTTCAGTTGCTTTATTATCATATAAAATAACATCCGCTTTCTTGATTGATTTTTCAGGGCTTTTAATAGTTATTTTTTCTTTATTATTTAATGTATTTTCTTCTACTACTATTTCTATTGCTTTATTCAATTCAATTTTATCATCATTCAATTCATTCTTAACATCTATTTTATTATTTTCTTCTTTCTCCAATTGATAATCATCTTCGATGACAAAATTAGATTCGCTATCATTAAACTTAGTCATATATAATGTCAAACCAGCTAAAAACAAAAGACCAATCAAAACAGCAGCAATAGATCTTAAGGATACAAATAATCCTACTACTTTAGAATCTTCTTTTTGAAGCAAATCATTTTTAAAAGGATAAGTTATAGATTCTTTTGGAAGGTATAATAATTTCATTTCTTCCAATTCTTTTGCAATATCACTATGCTCTGATAAAAACTGCTCCATTACCTCTAATTCATTACCCTTCAAATTACCTTCAAGATAATCCATTGCATATTGCTCGTAATTCATTTTATTAATCATCTTAACTAACATTTTAAGCTGTTTTTTCCATTTCTTTCCAAATGGTTTGTAATTTTTTCCTTGCTCTGAATATATATACTTTCACTTGTGATTCTGAGATGGATAGAATATCCCCAATTTCTTTATAAGAGTATGCTTCATAATCTCTTAATAATATCACTTGTTTTTGTATATCGCTTAATTGTTCTAAAGCCCAATTCAAAGCATTTTTCAAATCGTAATTTTCTCCATGGTTTTCTGTATTATTTTCAGGCATTTGTTCCACAATATCAAGTCTTTTTTCTTTTCTTTTTTTGTCAATGAACGCATGGTACGCTGTTGTAAACAAATATGCTTTTGCTTTTTCAATTGGAACATCTTTTCTTTTTAGCCACAATTTTTCAAAAGCATATTGTACCAAATCTTGAGCATCAGCCACCTGTTTTGCATTTTTCAAAGCAAAACGATACAGATTATCTGCATATTGATTTACTGATATGTTGTACTCTTCGTTTGTCATTTAATAGCATGACGTTTTAAGTATATCAAAAGTTACAGCTTGAAAATATTTTTTTTATTTTTTTTACAAAAAAACACCTATTATAAAGAGTTCTTTTTATAAATAGACCTTATTACGAAAAGTTTTTTATGAAAGATAAAATAGTATTTTTAGTTATAGTCGAG
>JAHDBK010000237.1 GCA_020630455.1 Saprospiraceae bacterium | reverse complement strand
ACACCCAAGCAAATCAATGCCTTTACTTTTTCTTTTACGAATTTATCTATTGCAGAATAATCATTTCCCTTGTCTGTTCCACCAGCTATCCAAATAATTGATTGAGTTTGTGCTTTTAAAGCATAGTAAGTAGAATCAACATTTGTCGCTTTACTGTCGTTGATGTAATCTACTCCATTGATATTTGTAATCCATTCAAGTCTGTGAGGAGCATTTTTAAAACTCTTTAATGCTTCTTGAATTTTTTCTTTGTTAATTCCAAGGGACATCGCTACTTGAATAGCACATGAAGCATTGAAAAAATTGTGATCCCCCTTTAAAGAGCAAGTACTCATATCGAAAGTTTGCCCTTGTACACCTAATTCATTATTATTAAAATTATTATCTAAAGCATATTTAAAAGATAAAGAATTTTCTTTATTTTTTAAATAATTATTAATATTAATATCATTTTTATTATAAATAAAAATGTCATTTTCTTTTTGATTACGAATAATATTAAATTTAGCTTGGATATAATTTTCAAATTGATAATTATATCTATCTAAATGGTCAGGCGTTATATTTAATAATATGGCGATATCAGGTCTAAATGTTTCAATATCATCTAATTGAAAACTACTGATTTCTAAAACATAGTAATCGTATTGATTGTCTACTACTAAAGCAGCAAAACTATTTCCTATATTGCCTGCTAATCCTACATTTAAGCCTGCTTCTTTGAGCAAGTGATAAGTGAGGAGGGTAGTAGTTGTTTTTCCATTACTTCCTGTGATACCTATTATTTTAGCTTGAGTATGTTGGGAAGCGAATTCAATTTCAGAATATATCGGAATATTTTTATCTCTAATTTTTTTAATTATACCTGCTTTTTCAGGAACACCTGGACTTTTGATGATGAAATCAGATGAAAGGATTTTGTTTTCATCATGATTGTTTTCTTCAAAAGGAATATGATTTTCAATTAGTTGTTTTTTATAATGATTTTGGATAGCACCAAAGTCAGAAACCCACACATCAAATCCCTTTTGACGTGCTAGTAAAGCAGCACCAATACCGCTTTCTCCTGCTCCTAATATGCTAATCAATTGACTCATTATTTATTTTATCTAATTTTTAATGTTAATATTGTTAATGCGGCTAATAATATTCCTACAATCCAAAAACGGGTAACGATTTTAGATTCGTGAATGCCCATTTTTTGATAATGGTGATGAAGAGGCGACATTAAGAAAACTCTTCTACCTTCTCCATATTTTCTTTTGGTATATTTAAAATAAAATACTTGAATCATTACGGATAAATTTTCTACTACAAATATTCCACAAAGAATAGGAATGAGTAATTCTTTTCTTACCAAAATAGCTAAAGCAGCTATAATTCCTCCTAGCATTAAGCTGCCTGTATCTCCCATGAATACTTTGGCTGGAAAGGCATTGTGCCACAAAAATCCAATACAAGCACCAACAAAACAAGCAGAAAAAATCACTAATTCCTCTGAATAAGGAATGTATAAGATGTTCAAATATTCTGAAAAAATGGTATTACCTGAAAAATAAGCAAAAATACCTAGTACAGAACCAATAATAGCCGAAGTTCCTGTGGCTAATCCATCTATTCCATCAGTTAAATTAGCAGCGTTAGAAACAGCTGTTACAATGAATACAATTAATAATATAAATAATATATTCGTTATTAATGAATGGTTTTTATCAAAAGGATATAAATCAGTATAATCGAATTGATTCCCTTTCATAAATGGAACATTGGTTAATGTTGTTTTGACATAAACTTTATTATAGACCGTATCGAGTGATTCTTTGTCGATAGATGGAATATGTTTTGTGATTTCTAAATTGTATTTTTTAGCATAATCGGTATCAACTTGTACTACTATTTCTTTGCTACTTAGCATAATGATTCCCAAGAGTAAACCAAAACCTATTTGTCCTAAAATTTTAAATCTTCCGCTTAAACCTTCTTTATCTTTTTTAAATACTTTAATATAATCATCTAAGAAGCCAATAGTGCCTAACCAAATAGTAGCTATAAGCATGATGATGATGTAGATATTATCTAATCTAGCTAATAGTAAACATGGAATAATTATGGCTGAAATAATAATAATTCCACCCATTGTAGGAGTTCCTTGCTTTTGCTTTTGTCCGTCAAGTCCTAAATCTCTTACGGTTTCTCCTATTTGTAATCTTCTAAGGTAATTGATGATTTTGTTTCCAAAGAAAATAGAAATTACAAGAGATAAAATAATAGCTGCCAATGCTCTAAAACTGATGTATTGGAATACACCCGCTCCAGGCCATTCGTTATTTTCCAACCAATCAAATAAATAATAAAGCATTGTTTTATAATTAAATTATAAATAAAATTTGTTATTTTTTAATAAAAATGGAGCAGAAATCAAATATCCAAACGTATTTAGATAAGATTGATGAGCAACGAACAAAAGATACACGTCGAGAGATATGTGACTCTGCTTCCATTTTATTCTTTATGTTAAAAATTCTTTTAATATTTCTTTATCGTCAAATGGCGTTTTAATTCCATTGATTTCTTGATATTTTTCGTGGCCTTTACCAGCTACTAAGATGATATCGCCTGATTTAGCAATTGCACAAGCAGTTTTGATGGCTTGTTTTCTATCTACAATGGATAGTGTTTTAGCTTTATCAGTTATTTTAACCCCTTTTTCCATCTCATCAATAATGGTTTGAGGGTCTTCAGTTCTTGGATTATCAGAAGTAAGGATGACTTTTTCACTCAATTGACAAGCTTTGTCTGCCATTATAGGTCTTTTTGTTTTGTCTCTATCTCCACCACATCCAACAACTGTAATTACTTCTGTATTTTTTTCTTTTAAGTCATTGATTGTAATCAATACTTTTTCCAATGCATCAGGAGTGTGAGCATAATCAACAATACCTAAGCGTTGGCTATTATTAGAATAAATATAATCGAATCGTCCTTCAGCTGTTGATAAATTACTTAGATGAGTCAAGACTTCCATTTTGTCTATTCCCAATAAAATGGCAACTGCATAAATAGCCGTATAATTATAAGCGTTAAATTCTCCGATTAATCTTCCATGAAATTCTGTATTGTCTAAATACATTTGTAATCCCATCAAAGTATTTTCTAAAATTTTAGATTTAAAATTAGCCGTTTTTCTAAGGGCGTATGTATATATTTTTGCTTTAGTATTTTGCACCATTACATTGCCACGTCTATCATCTATATTGGTTAATGCAAATGAAGATTTATCTAAATCGTCAAAAAACCTCTTTTTAGCATTAATATAATTTTGAAAATTTTTATGATAATCTAAATGGTCGTGAGACAAATTGGTGAAAACGGCACCTGTAAAATGAATACCTGCTATTCTTCTTTGGTCAACAGCATGAGAACTTACTTCCATGAATATATAATCGCATTGTGCTTCAACCATTTCATTCAGTAATTTTTGTAAATGAATGATGTCTGGTGTAGTATGAGTTGCATTAATGCTTTGTTGACCAATTTTATTTTCTATAGTTGAAATTAATCCACATTTATATCCTAAACTACTGAATAAATTATATAATAAAGTAGCGGTAGTTGTTTTACCATTGGTACCTGTAATTCCAACTAGGTTTATTTTTTTAGAAGGATTATTATAAAAAATATTTGTTATTAATCCAGCTTTTTCCTTTGTATTGTCAACTTGGATATAAGTGATAGAAGGATTTAATTCTTTTGGTAAAACCTCACAAACAACAGCTTTTGCACCATTTTCAATTGCTTTAGGAATGAAAGCATGTCCATCTACTTGACTGCCTTGAATAGCTATGAAAACATAATCATTTGAAACCAATCTAGAGTCAATAGCCAAGCCTTGAATCGAAAAATTCGATTCATTAATAACTTGTTTAGCATCAAGTTGAGATAATATGTTATTTAATAATGTCATCTAACTCAATTTCAAATGTATGGTTTGACCTTTGATTTTTCGTCCTGGAGGAATGGATTGACTCCTCACTTTTCCTAGCCCAGAGACGGTTACTTTTAGACCATTGTTTTCCAAAATATAAATGGCATCTTTAAGTCCCATTCCTAAAACATTAGGAACTATATTTTCATTGATTGTTCTATTTAATACAGATAATGTATCGCTTTCAGCTTTAATGATTGCCCATTGGTTATCTGTGATGGTATTATTGACATAAGGAATATTCAATTCATTTAATAAAAGCGTCATTTCATTCTTGTCTCCTAAGTCAAAATTTGGTAATTTATATGTTCTCCAATTAGGTTTATCTTTAATATTGATTGCTGTTTGAATTTGTAATTTTGATGTATAAGTCTTGTCAGCAATTTCTCTAAAAATAGGACCTGCAACATCTCCGCCATAAAACCCTCCTTGCTTAGGGGCATTGATGACCACTATTACCGTATATTGAGGGTTGTCAGCAGGGAAATATCCAGCAAAAGATGCTTGGTGTTTCATTCCTTGAGTATTAGCCTTAGAGTAATTTACTTGGGCTGTTCCTGTTTTTCCTGCAAAGTCATAAATGGAAGACTGTAATTTTTTAGCTGTTCCGTTTAATACTACACCTTCAAGTAATTGTTTAGCTTTTTTGATAGTTGATGAACTAGCTATACTTTTATCAATAACTGTTGGTTTAAACTGTTTGATGGTTTCCCCATATTTTTGAATTTCACTAACGAGGTAAGGTTTCATCATTTTACCATCATTAGCTACAGCGTTATAAAAAGTTAATAATTGTAAAGGAGTCATAGTTAACTCATAACCAATTGACATCCAAGGAAGTGTTGTTCCACTCCAATTATCTTCTTCATTGTTAGGGTCTTTAATATAAGGAGCAACTTCTCCATCAATTTCAATTCCAGTTGGTAAGTCTAAATTGAATGATTTTAAACGTTTAATATACTTTTCTTTTCTTTCTGTATATTTTTCATTGATAAGTTTTGCAATTCCAACATTAGAAGATATTTCAAATGCTTTTCTCAATGTTGATTCTTCTAATCCATGAGCTGAAGCATCGACCATTGTTTCTTCATAAAATTCATAAGTTCCATTTTCAAGGCTAATGGTATCTTCCAAATCAGCTAAACCATCCTCTAGTAAAGCCATAACTGAAGCCAATTTGAAGGTTGAACCTGGTTCAATAGATTGTCCAACTGCATAGTTGTATCTTTCCCACCAACTTTCTTCTGTTTTGCCAATATTGGCAATCGCCTTAATGGCTCCAGTTTTGACTTCCATCATAACTGCAGTGCCAAATTGAGCATCGTGTTTTTTTAATCCTCTTAATAGGGCTTGTTCAACAATGTCTTGAAGGTTGATATCAATTGTTGTCATTACATCTTTACCACTTTCTGGAAGTGTTTTAGTATAATCATCAGCTGGAATCCAAATGGTCTGCCCATTTAAACCTCTGATTTTACGCATTAGACGTTCTCCTGCATCTCCTTTTAAAACCTCATCAAATCTTCCTTCTAATCCAACTGGATGAGCACCTTCTCTGATATAACCAATAGTTCTATGAGCCAAAATACCGAAAGGTCTTTTCCTTTCTTGTTTTTTGTCAATTATAAGTCCTCCTTTATACCTTCCTTTATTGAAAAGAGGGAATTTTCTTATTTTTTCAACATCTAAATGTGTTGCATTCTTTTTAATGAGTAAATATCTATTACCTAATTGTCTTGCTTCTACTAATTTGACCTTATAACCTCCTGGTGTGTATGAAGGGTCTACAAAATATGCTAAGCAATAAGAAAGAGAGTCAACATGTTTATTGAAATCGTCTTCTGATACAGTTAATGGGTCGAAATGCAAATCGTAATAGGGTAGGGATGTTGCCAATAAACTACCATCCTCTGCTAAAATATTACCTCTTTCGGCTTCAACGGATCTATTTTCAAAGTGAAGATCTTCTGCTTTTTCTAGCCATTTTTCTTTTTCGAATACGACAATTCTAGAAGCTTGTATGAAAATCATCATAGCAAACAGTATAAAAGCTGAAAGCACGACGTATATTCTAACTAATATTTCGTTTCTGATGTTCATACAATTTTTTTAAAGAGAGTTTTTTGATTTATAAAATACTCTATTTTGTTTTTACATTTTTTTTAATGAAATAATAAATAATTTTCTTTATCTTT
>JAHDBK010000236.1 GCA_020630455.1 Saprospiraceae bacterium | reverse complement strand
TAAAAATACTAATTTATCTTTCATAAAAAACTTTTCGCAATAACATCTAATATTTTTACATTTGCAAAAAAATTGAATTATAAATAATGATTGAAACAGATATACTCATTATCGGAGCGGGACCTTGTGGACTATTTACTGTATTTGAAGCAGGATTAGTAAAACTAAAATGCCATTTAATTGATGCCTTACCACAGGTAGGAGGACAATTGTCAGAAATTTATCCTAAAAAGCCTATTTATGATATTCCAGGTTACCCAGAAATATTAGCAGGGGACTTGGTAGATAGGTTAATGGAACAAATTGCTCCTTTCAAACCAACATTTACCCTAGGAGAAAGAGCTGAAATTATAGAAAAAACAGCAGATGGAAAATTCAAATTGACAACGAATAGAGGTACCGTACACATAGCTCCTGTTATTGCAATCGCTGGTGGATTAGGGTGTTTCGAACCAAGAAAACCTCCTATTTCTAATATATTTGATTTTGAAGACAAAGGAGTTGAATACATCATTAAAGACCCTGAGGTCTATAAAGATAAAAAAATAGTTATTGCTGGTGGAGGAGATTCTGCTTTAGATTGGTCTATATTCTTATCAGATATAGCAAAAGAAGTAACACTCGTTCATAGACGTTCTTCTTTTAGAGGGGCTTTAGATTCTGTAGATAAAGTTATGGAATTGAGTGAAGAAGGAAAAATTTCTTTAATCACTGAAGCAGAAGTAGTCGGATTGAGTGGAAACGGACAATTAGAATCCGTTACAATTAAACACAAAACACAAGGAAGCAAAGAACTAGAAACTGAACATTTCATACCACTTTTTGGTTTGAGTCCTAAATTAGGTCCAATTGGAGAATGGGGATTGAATATTACAAAAAATGCAATTGATGTCAATACTTTAGATTATTCTACTAATGTTGATGGTATTTATGCAATTGGCGATATTAATAATTATGAAGGTAAATTAAAATTAATTCTTTGTGGCTTTCACGAAGCCACAATAATGGTTCAATCAGCTTTCAAAAGAATTTATCCAGATAAAAAATTAAGTTTCAAATATACAACTGTAAATGGAGTACAAGGATTCGAATAATTCTAAATACTTTATACGAAATACTCAATTACATGGAAGATATTAATATAATAATAATCGACAGAGAAGGGGAAGAACACAAAGTCTTGGCTCCGACAGATATGAACATGAATCTAATGGAAGTCTGTAAATCTTATGAACTACCCGTAGAAGGTACTTGTGGCGGAATGGCTTTATGTTCTACTTGCCATTGCTATATCAAAACAGAACATGATTTACCTGAAATGAGTGAAGATGAAGAAGATATGCTAGACCAAGCCTTCTTTGTTGAAGAAAATAGTAGATTAGGCTGCCAAATCCCAATTACAGTTGATTTAGAAGGTTTAATCATAGAGTTAGCTCCTACTTCTTTGTAATTAGTACGTATTGAGTAACGAGTATATAGAATAGACTATCAGATAATAGATTATAGACATTAGATTTTAAAAATAATTAAATAATAAAGAAAATTCTTTATTATTTAATTATTAATAATAGGTGTTTTATCACTTTATTAAATGACAAGCTAAAGAATTATAAAAAATACCTTATTAATTCTTAAAACCTCATTTTGCTAAATATTTATAAATTCCTAATTTCTTTTAAAATCTCTAATTGTACAAACTCTACATTATCTCTTAGCTGATTAAAGAAATTTTTTCTCAACAAATCATTTTGAGCTGATATTTGTGTAGAATTAGACATTAGATTTTCAAGCCATGCTCTTGATTTTAAACAAAAAGCCATGTTATCCGTCACCAAATAATTCAAGGCATTTTGAAGTATAAAAGTAACATCGGTATCTTCTGATGAAAAATGTAGCGTATTGTGTGTTATCGCCACTTCATTAAAAAATAATTGGTAATTTTCCTTGATAGGCGGATAATTATTAGGGTGATGTTTTCTGCCTGTTTCTGCTTGTTGTTCTATATGGTCTAATAACAATTTTACTTGCTCACAAATATGAATGGCTTCTTCATTATTTTTAAAATAATTATGCTTAAATGCATGAAAAATCTGCTTAAGCACATGACTTACTATTTCAGAACTCCAAATTTCAATAGAAGGCATTTTTAGATATTGCCTCCATGCTTGTTCTCCAAGTAATAAATTAATTTTATCAATTTCATAAATAGAAAATTGTCTATTTTTAAAACTGGGAAGATTATAATAAGCCTTTGCCCAAAAATATAATTTGAAGGCTGCTAAATCAGGAAATTGAAATAATGAAAAAACAGGAATATCATTTGCAGCATATATCAATTGCCTAGGGCCCCAATTATTAACCTTTCTCAGTTCCGCTAGAATGGCATGAAAATATTCTTGTAAAGAATGTAAATTATAATCAATAGCATTAAATCTAAATGGAATAACTTTAGCTTCAAAAGACATAATTTGATCTAAATAAATACCATATTCATCACAAATTTTTTTAGCATCATTTAAACTCAATTCTTTTTGAAAATTGATAATATCTAAGACTTCAATCAAATCTTTATCAAGAATCCTCCTCAATTCCAATTCAATAGAAGAATGTTTTGGAATTCTTTTTTTTAATTCTTTAAATAAATATTGTTGTAAGCTTAAGCTAGGCATATAAAATAATTATCTTTGTACAAATTTATTAATAAGTATTGAGTATTGAAAAGAGAGTATTCAGTATTTTATTTTTTTATTGAAAAACAATTAAAATCAAAATGAACATTCTATTATTAGGAAGTGGAGGAAGAGAACATGCATTAGCATGGAAAATTAATCAAAGTCCTTTGTGTAACCAATTGTATATCGCACCAGGAAACGCAGGAACGCCCCAAGAAGGGATTAATTTAAACATCAATGCAAACAAGTTTAATGAAATCAGCCAATCTATTCATGATTATAATATTAAAATGCTAATAGTAGGAGCTGAACAACCATTGGTAGAGGGAATTTATGATTATTTAAATGAACGTCACAGTGATTTAATCATCGTTGGCCCTAGCCAACAAGCAGCGATGTTAGAAGGCTCCAAAGCATTTGCAAAAGAATTTATGAAAGAGATGAATATTCCTACTGCTGCTTATCAAACTTTTAATTTAGAGAATATTCAAGATGGTTTTAAATTTATTGAAAACTTAAATCCTCCTTATGTATTAAAGGCTGATGGTTTAGCTGCAGGAAAAGGTGTATTAATTATTGATAATCAAGAAGAAGCCAAGGAATCTCTTAAAGAAATGCTTGAGGGTAAATTTGGAGCGGCTTCTCAAAATGTTGTTATTGAAGAATTTTTAAGTGGAATAGAATTTTCTGTTTTCGTTTTAACGAATGGTAAAGAATATCAAATGCTTCCAATTGCTAAAGACTATAAAAGAATTGGTGAAGGAGATACTGGCTTAAATACAGGTGGAATGGGAGCCATTTCTCCCCTTCCATTTGTAGATAATACATTGAAAGAAAAAGTCATTTCGAGAATAATTGAACCAACGATACAAGGGATTCAAAATAGAGGATTAAGTTATAATGGTTTTGTTTTTTTTGGGCTAATTGAAGTTAATGGAGAACCTTATGTAATTGAATATAATTGTAGAATGGGAGACCCAGAAACCGAAGTAGTTATGCCTAGGTTAAAAAGTGATTTAGTGGCAATGTTTCTTGCTATGCATGAGCATCATCTTAAAGATTTTAAAGTAGAATTTGATGAAAGAACCGCCGTCACAGTATTCTTAGTATCTGGAGGATATCCTGAGGCTTATGAAAAAGGAAAAACAATTACTGGATTAAATAATATTGAAAATAGTATCGTTTTTCACGCAGGTACTAAAGCAGAAGGTGGTGCAGTATTAAGCAATGGAGGTAGAGTTCTTGCAGTAACTTCCTACGGAAAAGACAAGGAAGAAGCTTTACAACATTCTTATAATAATATCAAAAAGATTCATTTTGATAAAAAATATTATAGAACAGATATAGGATTTGATTTATAATTTGATTTGTTTAAATTTTTTAAATATGAGCAAAAATTGGAAAAATTGGGCAGAAACCGTAAATATACAAGTTGAAGATATTCTTAAACCTTCATCTGAGGAGGAAATGAGAATGATTATTCAACAAGCTAATCAAAATAAAAAAACGATTAGAATGGTAGGAAATGGACATTCATTTTCTGACTTAATCAAAACCAATTCTTTGCTAGTTAGTATGGATAATTGGTCAGGTCTATTAGATGTTGATAGCAAGAATAAAATAGCAAGAATCAAGTCTGGCTCTAATATTAAAACCGTTGGAGAATGGCTTTTCGATAATGGTTTAGCACAAGAAAATTTAGGAGATATTGATGTACAATCTATTGCAGGTGCATTTTCTACAGGAACACATGGCACAGGCATTTCATTTGGTACTTTGTCCACTCAAATCAAACAATTGACCTTTATCAATGGATTAGGTCAAAAAATCACTTGTTCAGAGGAAGAAAATAAAGAAATATTTAAAGCGGCTCAAGTATCTTTAGGAGCTTTAGGTATGATTACTGAATACGAAATTCAATGCCAAGAAAAATATGTTTTGGAATTAAAAAATATAAAAGGAAATCTTTATAATTGCTTAGAAAATCTAGAAAAATACAAATCTGAAAATCGAAATTTTGAGTTTTATTATTTTCCATTTACAGATATTGTTCAAATGAAATTTTCTAATATTACTGACAAAGAAGCTAAAAGCGGTGGAATCGGACAATATTTAAATGACATTATCTTAGAAAATGGAGCCCTAAAAGTCGTGAGTGAAATCAGTAGAATATTCCCTTCTCAAAGTCGTAGAGTAAGTAAATTGTGTGGTGCGTTAGTTGGAGAATCCCAACGTTGTACTTGGAGTCATCAAGTATTCGCAACAGCAAGATGGGTGAAATTCACTGAAATGGAGTATAATATACCTACAGAACATTTTAGTGATTGTTTATTAGAAATAAAAGAAAAAATAGAAGCAGAACATTACGATTTACACTTCCCTATTGAATGTAGATTTGTAAAGCAGGATGACATTTACTTATCTCCTGCATATCAAAGAGATTCTGCCTATATTGCTGTTCACATGTACAAGGGAATGCCTCATGAAAAATATTTTAATGATATTGAAAATATTTTCAAGAAATACAATGGTCGCCCACATTGGGGTAAAATGCACACTAGAACGGCTAACGATTTAAAAGAACTATATCCTAAATGGAATGATTTCCTAAAAATTAGAAAAGAAATGGACCCTAATGGGATTTTCTTAAACCCACATTTAAAAGAATTATTTTCAATAGATGTTTAACAATTATAAGTGAATGGCAGTTTACCTATTTTCCTCTAGGAACTAGACCATTTCTCTTCCAAACGTTCATCTATTGAATATTTAGTTGTTCCATTAATGAAAATAGCAAATCCAATAATTAAATAAAACCAACTCAATTGTGCTTGGTAGTTTTCAGTACTTAAAATATCTCCTCCCAAAGCATGAAAAGTAGCTACTGCCATATTTATCATTAAAAATAATGCTGCAGCCCTTGTAAAGAGTCCTAAAACCAATAATAATCCAATTACAAACTCTCCTCCTTTTGATATATAGGCTAAAAATTCTGGTGCAGGTAGATTATAAAAACCTTCGAATATAGCAATATGCCCTTCCATGAATCCCGAATTAAATACATTCGCTCCTTGAATTAAAAATCCAATTCCTGTACAAATTCTTACTATTGTCATGGGGTGTTTAAATAGTGGTTGGAATAGTAATTTTTTTAAATCCATATTATATTTTTTTTGATGAATAACTTAATAATTAACTCCCCTACTCTCTCGTATAAAATAACATTTTTTTTTTATTTTTATCATAAATAGCATTTACATAAAAATCAACAATCTACTATTAAAATATATTGACATATTGATTCCGTTTCTTATCTCAATTATCTTAAATGTAATATAAAACTACTTGTTATCAATTTAAGGTTTTTTTTCTTAAAAGTCAATTTTAAATAACAATCAAATTTAATTTATCCAATTTATAACTAGCCATTTTTCTATGATAATATTTGAAAATTTAATTTTAAATATAAAACTAACAAATAAAGAAAATATTAAATGAGTAAAATATTTTTTT
>JAHDBK010000235.1 GCA_020630455.1 Saprospiraceae bacterium | reverse complement strand
TGCTGGTAATGAAATTAAGGGGGGTAACGCATTCGGAAAGAAGAGTATCCGTAAGACAAAACGTAAGTATAAATAATATTTTATATATAAATTTAAAAAAGCCTTTATTTCAAAATAAAGGCTTTTTTTTATTAAGAGCATGTTTAAAGTTAATAAAATTGGAAATTCAAGACCTATATAACATATTTATTCAATCTAAAGGTATTACAACAGATACTAGAAAAGTTTCAAAAGGACAATTGTTCTTTGCTCTTAAAGGTGAACGATTTAATGCTAATTATTTCGCAATTCAAGCATTAGAAAAAGGTGCAAGATGGGCGATAGTTGACGAAGTAATAGAACCGCATAATCAATTAATACAAGTAGAAGATGTATTGAAAACCCTCCAAAATTTAGCCAATTATCATCGAAGACAATTTGATATACCTGTTTTAGCTCTTACAGGTAGTAATGGCAAAACCACAACTAAGGAACTCCTTAATCAAGTATTATCTCTGAAATTTAAAGTGCATTTTACTAAAGGAAACTTAAATAATCATATTGGAGTACCATTGACTCTTTTAGAAATGCCTCTTGATACAGAATTGGCTATAATCGAAATGGGGGCCAATCACCAAAAAGAAATTAAATTTTTATGTGAAATAGCTGAACCAAATTATGGATTAGTGACGAATATAGGAAAAGCTCATTTAGAAGGCTTCGGAGGTGAAGAAGGAGTTAAAAAAGGAAAAGGAGAACTCTATCAATTTTTAGCCAAAAATCAAGGATTTGCTTTTGCTAATCAAGAAGAACAAAAAGTTCTAGAAATAGCAGAAATTTGTGAGCATAAAAGTATTTATAATAGCGAATCTATAAAGATAAAAAATGCAGGGGCAAATCCATTCCTCAAAATATTAGTAGAAAATAAAGAAACAATCACTACTCAAATGGTCGGACAATATAATTACCCCAATGTATTGACCGCCTTGGCTGTAGGGCAATTTTTTAATATAGATGTTTTAGATGCTGTAAATGCAATCGCTGACTATATTCCTAATAATAATCGTTCACAAATAGTGATAAAAGAAACAAACACGATTGTTTTGGACGCATATAATGCTAATCCAACAAGTATGAAAGCGGCTATTACTAATTTTAAACAGATGAAAGGCGATTACAAAATAGTAATTTTAGGAGATATGTTGGAGTTAGGCAATGATTCCCAAAAAGAACATTCAGAAATAGTGGATTTGGTCAATCAGTATCAATTTGATGAAGTGTTTTGGGTGGGAAACCAATTTTCATTATTAAAAAATATCAAAGCTTATAAAACAGTGGATGATTTTACTATAAACTGGATAGCGTATAAGGACTGTTTATTCTTAATCAAAGGTTCTAGAGGAATTAAATTAGAAACTTTATTGTCTAAGGAATCTTAACCAAAACGCTGAATCGCATTCAACATCCTAGTGCTTAATTCATTATTACAAGCGTTTTTATAATCACTATAAGAACATGGTATTAAAAAATGTCTTTGAATTTTTTTTGTCTTTTTATAAGGAACTTGCATCCACCATCTACCACTTTTAGCACTTTTCCAAAAAGTAATGGCCTCAAAGTCTTGTATGTCAACAACATATTCAATCATATCAAAAGCTGAATTAGGAAAATCGTTTTTCCTGAAATAAAAACCTTCTATAAAATACCAAATCATTTGGCTAATAAGTTGGGCAGTTAAATGGTCTTTTTGCTTAGGTTTATAACCCCAAATACTTAAGGAATTCATTTTGTCACTCATACCAGCGTATCTCATTAATTGACAAACCTCCTCAGAACTAAGCCCACTTGGAGAAGATTGACCGGAAGCAGGACAATCAGCAGATTTAATAGCATTAAGATCAAGGCTTAACATATCAGCATCCCTAATAAATGGCTCTGCATTTTCTATGTTGGATTTAATTGCCCCTAATCTCAAACCTTCAAAATGCATTTCATTCAACCATTTGTCAACTTCTAATGAACAAAAATGAATCTGATATGCTAAAAAACTAATATTTAAAATGTGATTTTTATGTTTGTTGAGTAGTTTGTAAAGTTCATTAGTATCATCTTCAAAATTTATAGGAATATCTTTATTGATAAAAGCTAAATTGGTATATGGTCGAATGCCTTTGTGAGCCAAAAATTGAGATGAAATATTCATTTTATTATTACCAATAACAATGGGTAAAATTCCTCCATCAATGAGTTCAGTAAGCAATTGAGTGACGAAGTGTTCTTTGTTGTTTTTTATATTTCCAATATCGGCAACTCGAAGATTTCCAAATCGCCAAGCCGTTGCATATAACTCTTTTCTTATATGATTAGCATCATTGTTGAAACCAATGATTGCGATATTTACTCCTTTTAGCTCGGGCAAATGGTCAGTATATATTTTGAGATTATAAAATAAAGAGTTTTTTTTATAAATGCTAAGGTCTATAGCATTTTTTTGAATAGGATTTAACCAGTTTTCAAGCATATTGAATTATATTTATTATCTCAAAGATAGTTGATTGGTTTGTATTTTTTTAATAATAATATTTTATTTTTTATAATGATAAATGTTTCGATTTTTAATAATAATAATGACTAAATAATTAGAAAATGTGAACTATTTACAGAATTGGATATTGGTTTATGATTTAGAATAAAACAAGGCTTACATTTAATAATTTCTTTTTATTAATTTTTAAATTAATAATAGTTTAATTCATTACATTTGCAGTTTTAGAGTTAAATCAACTCTTATAAATTATTACCAAAGTATAAATTAAAATGGAAAAATTATTAAAAAAATACAGAGATAAAAAACCAGAAATTGTATTTGAATGGAACGACGAAAAAACTGATGCAAGCGGCTGGGTAGTTATCAATTCTTTGAGGAATGGAGCAGCAGGTGGAGGAACTAGAATGAGGTTAGGTTTAAACAGAGAAGAAGTCATTTCTTTAGCAAAAGTGATGGAGATAAAATTCTCAGTATGTGGTCCCGCTATCGGAGGAGCTAAGTCTGGCATTAATTTTGACCCTAAAGACCCTAGAAGAGAAGAAGTGCTTGAAAGATGGTATGCCGCCGTTTACCCAATACTCAAAAACTATTACGGCACAGGAGGAGATTTGAATGTAGATGAAATAAAAGATGTTATACCTATAACAGAGGAGTTAGGTCTTTGGCATCCTCAAGAAGGTATCGTGAATGGACATTTCCATTTAAATGAAGGTCAAAAAATTGCAGTTATTGGGCAATTAAGACAAGGTTGTATAAAAATTGTTGAAGACCCTAAGTTTGTACCTGATGGTTCACGCCATTATGCGGTAGCTGATAAAATAACAGGTTACGGAGTAGCGGAGTCAGTTATACATTTTTATGATATTTTTAGAAAAGAAAATATAGAAGGTAAAAAAGTAATCATTCAAGGTTGGGGGAATGTAGCTTCAGCTGCAGCAATTTATCTAGCATTAGCAGGAGCAAAAATTATCGGAATACTAGATAAAGAAGGAGGACTTATTAATGAAAATGGATTTTCATTTGAAGAGGTTAAGAAAATGTTCATTGAGAAAAATGGAAACAAATTGTCAAGTAGCGAAATGTTGTCATTTAAAGAGGTAAATGAAAAAATTTGGTCAATGGGAGCGGATATTTTTATACCTGGGGCAGCATCTAAGCTTGTTACACGTTATCAAGTAGACGAGATGATAAAAGGAGGCTTGGAAGTAATGTCCGCAGGAGCTAATGTTCCTTTTGTTGATGATGAAGTATTTTTTGGTCCCACAGCTCACTACGCAGATGAACATTTTAGTATGATTCCAGACTTTATTGCCAATTGTGGGATGGCTAGAGTTTTTGCTTATTTTATGAAACCAGACGCTCTGATGACAGATCGAGCAATTTTTGAAGATGTTTCTAATACAATTAAAGAAGCTTTATTAGAAGTTTATAAAGAAAATAAAGAATTAAATTTTATTTCTACTAGAGCTTTAGAAATTGCACTTAAAAAGTTAGTTTAAATAATGATTTAAGTATTATTTCTAATATTTTAGCCTTTTTTTAGAAAAAACATTCTATTTTTTTTGATACAAAGAAAAAATCATATAGATTTGTGCTTTAATAGAATAAAATTATTATATATTTTTAAATTTTAATTAACACCTTATTTATTAAATTATCAAAGGGAAGCCCTATGACGAAGAAAATTAGTACTTTAATGATTGTAATGTTTTGTGCAGTTTATGCGTTTGCTCAAAACAGTTTCGACGTTCCTTCTTATAATGGAACCACATCTACTCTTCAGGATGATGACAAGAAAACTGAAGATGGAGATAGTTATTTTCCTCCAAAACCTAAGCACGGTACTGAAATCGGTATCCACGGAGGTCACGCATTTATCCACGGGGATGTATATGCTCGTCCAGGTTGGGGTATTGGTCTTCATGTAAGAAGAGCAATCAACTACACTATTTCTTGGAGATTACACGGTGTGTATGCTAACTCTTTTTCATTAGAAGATCGTAGTTCTAGATTAGGCTATGTAACTTCAGACGACAATGAAGGCTCTGGTATTCAATTATCTCCAGCGGATTATCAAGCACTAGGTTATAATTTGAATTCTCCTATTTACAGAAATTCAAAAACCACCTTAGGATGGGGTTCGTTCCATATTATAGGTAATCTTACAAATATCCTATTTCATAAAAAAGCACCTAAGTGGAATATTTATGTATTCGCAGGTCCTACAATGTTGTACTATAAATCTAAGTATAATTTATTAAATGGTGATGCCGTTTATAGAAGTGAAAGAGATAATAGTGTAGGACAATGGGTTGTTATTCCTACTACGGATAATAGTAATGAGTTTTTTAATAGAGATAAATTAAAGGCTATTAAGTCTTACTTAGATGATTCTTATGAAACTGAAGCTCGTTATGGTAATGGTAATACAGATGATAATGGTGTTCCTGGATACCAATCGTTCAACTTGCTAGGTCGTGATAACTTTGCTTTAATGCCATCTTTAGATTGGGGATTTGGTGTATCTCGTAAGATTACTGATAGAATTAATATCGCTGTTGAACACCAAGCAATGATTAGTTTAAATGATGATATTGACGGATATGTTGCAGGTCGTAACGTAGATGTTCCTCACTATACTAACGTTAAATTAAACTTCAACTTGATGAAGAGCGATGCAGTTGAGCCATTATATTGGGTTAATCCTCTTGATTTCCCTATGAAGAAAATGAAAGAAATCGAAGACAACTTATTCGTTGTTAAAGATGAAGATGGTGATGGTGTATTAGATGAATTAGATGAAGAGCCAGATACAGTTGAAGGTGCTTTAGTTGATACTAAAGGTCGTACTTTAGATAGTGATGGTGACGGTATCGCTGATCACGAAGATAAAGAGCCTTATACTCCTTATAACTTAATTAGTGAAGTTGATGACAAAGGTGTTGCTCCTACAGTTGAAGCTTGTGAACCTTGCTTAACTAAAGAAGATATCATCTCTATTGGAAAAGGAGAAGGATGGCATGAAAAACCAGCTCCTGTAACTACAACAAGTGAGTGTTCTGGAGATTGGTTCTTACCAATGATTCACTTTGACTTAGATAAGCATAACTTGAAGCCTGAAGCTAAAGCTCAATTACACCACATCGCTCAAGTAATGAAGAGATGTCCTAACTTATGTGTAGTAGCTGTAGGTCACACAGATAGATTAAATAACAACGCTTATAACCAAACATTGTCTTACAATCGTGCTAAAACAGCTGTTGATTATTTGACTCAAGTTTATGGAATTAGCTCTAGCCGTTTAGTAATTAACTATGGTGGTGAAGAAACTCCTTTAGTAGATACAAATGGTTCTTCTTACATCAACCGTCGTGTTGAGTTCAGAATTTGTGCTGGTGAAGGAAATATGGGAGCTCCAAGTGGAGATGCTGTTAACTCTAGTAATAGTAGCAGCGGATTCGGAACAAGTGGAGACGCTCCAGTTAAGTATTAATAATATTTAGGCTTTTATAAAGTCTTTAAATTATATAAACAAAAAAGCCTTGCTGATTTCAGCAAGGCTTTTTTGTTATATATTCTTAGAGGTATGTTTAAATTTTTAAATATGCCCTAATGTTGTTTTTTAAGATAATAAGTAATTGGACAAAAGAAAGCGTATAATAAT
>JAHDBK010000234.1 GCA_020630455.1 Saprospiraceae bacterium | reverse complement strand
TTTTAAATTTATATATAAAATATTATTTATACTTACGTTTTGTTTTACGGATACTCTTCTTTCCGAATGCGTTACCCCCCTTAATTTCATTACCAGCAGGAGAACCAGTTCTTGTCATAGCACAACGGAAACCGATTGTTCTGTCAGATTTATCTTCTTGCTTAAATCGACGAGCTCCAGGAACAATCCAATAAGCTCTATCTGCCCAAGAACCACCTTTAATTACTCTTGCATGGTCATTGATTAAAGTTGATTTTCCATAATCATAGATTACCTCTGATTCTTTATCACCATCTAAGTAATCGTATACTTTTCCTCTTTTGTAGTTCTCTCTTTCAGCCACTTCATCATCTTCAACATAACGATATTTAAGACGTCCTAAGCTATCTTTAGTTACAGGAGCTCCATTCTCATCTAATTCTTTAGTTTTGAATGCATTACCTCTAAAAGAGTTTAAGTCATGACCTTCTACATCTCTAATAGTAGAACTTGTCATTGGACGATATAAATCCATTGTCCACTCACTTACATTACCAGCCATATTATATAAACCAAAGTCATTCGGCATATAAGCCCTAACAGGAGCTGTAATGTGAGCGTTATCATTTAGTTTACCAGCCATACCCATATAATCACCACGACCACGCTTAAAGTTAGCTAGGATTTGACCTTGGAATTTATTACGTGTTTGATAACGAACTGTATTTCCATTCCATGGGTACAATCTCTTATCAGAAATTCTCTCATCATTAGGAGATTCTTGATTTCCTTGAAGAGATAAAGCAGCATATTCCCACTCAGACTCTGTAGGTAAACGATAAGAAGGAAGAAGAATACCATCTTCAAACTGAACTTTTCTTTCACCACCAGATCTGATGTCTTTCATAGGCTTTTTACCTTGAGTAGGTTCATATTGACCTGCAAGATATGCTTCAGTATTAAAGTTTTCTTCGTCTTTTTGCTCCATATTAGGTTCGATGATATCTCTTTCCATTAAAATCATCTCATTAACACGGTCTGTTCTCCACTTACAGTATTCATTAGCTTGAAGCCAATTAACACCAACAACTGGATACATGTCATAAGCAGGGTGACGAAGATAAGTTTCAACGAAAGGTTCGTTGTAAGCCAATTCTTCACGCCAAACTAAAGTATCAGGAAGTGCGTCTAAACGAACTTCTGGATATGAATCTCCAAATACTCTTGATAACCAATATAGATACTCTCTGTAGTCAATATTTGCTACTTCTGTTTCATCCATATAGAAAGAAGAAACGGTTACACGACGAGGAACATTATCCCATTCAAAGGTAACGTCTTGCTCAGTAACTCCCATCATAAAAGTACCACCCTCAATTAATACTAGATTAGGGCCAGTTGCTTGACCTTCATAATCACGTTTTTCAAAGCCTCCCCACTCTTGATCATTGTACTTCCATCCTGTGGTAGAGGAACTGTCACTTTTTTTACAACTTGGTGTAAATAAAATTAGCATACATAATGCTAATGCGAATCCGAAAAGATTTTTCATCGTAAGCTCAGGTTTATTTTCCTTTATTTAAAAATTAGACCAACAAATATAAATAAAAAGAATTCACATATTACAAGGATTTCAAAATAAATTTAGATATAATAATATTTTTTAACAAATTTTAAATTATCTAAACAAATTAAAACAATCATTATAACTGTGTTTTCTTCTATTTTCTTTTTCAAAATTAATTAATACACTCAATTCATGAGAACCGTTTGACTCAGAATTTAATCGAGAAATAGTATAATCATAACTATATCCGATTTTAAATAGACTTTTAGAAAACCCTAATGAAAATATAACTGCATCAGGATTACCAAATGAATGTCTAAACCAAGCACCAGCAAAAACACTACTCATTCCTGCATAAGCTCCAATGTTTAATTGTTGAAACTTGTCTTGCTTGGTATAAAGTATATTCGGAGATATAAACGGTTTATTTTTAGTCTTATTGTCCTTTGACAAATAAATTTGCATTCCTCCGTGTAATGAAAGTCTCATTGGCAAGCCATTCAGTAAACCTTCATTAATATTTAAGATACTTTCATTCGGTGAATTTAAATGAAATATTGAAATCCCACCGTAAAACAATCTATTATATACTAATAAGCCAGTTGATACATCAAAATAACTTTTTGACAATTGATCTGGCCTGTTTTCTTCGCTTAACTGTGTTTGACCAGAAATAGGATCCAATTGATCAATAAAAACTAACTTATCCCAATCTAAACTCACTTGATATAGACCTGCTTGAATACCTCCTTTGATGTATGTATTTTGGTTTATAGGTAATTTATACGAATATACAATATTAAAATTACCTGTATTATAAATGCCATCGCCAGCCCTATCCATTAGCACAGCAAAACCAATGCCACTATTTACATTTTGTAAATATTGGTCATAAGAAGCCGCATAAGTTGTATAAGCATTGAAGATTGAAGACCATTGATTTCGATAGTTCAAATTAATCTTTGGGCTATTTGTGATTCCTGCAAAGGCCGGGTTTAATTGTAAGGGGGCTGCATAAAACTGGCTCAAGACAGGGTCTTGCGCTTGGATACTATTACTCAAAAAAGCAATAATTACAACAAGCACTTTTAGAGTTTTGAGTAAATTTTTATACATACTTTATTATTAATTATAATTTTAATTTTCAAACAAGTGGTAACAAATGTACGTTTATAAATCGACGTTTTATACAAAAGGTTTATATTAAACCAATTAAAACCGTTAATATTGTATAAATTTATACAATCAAACATTTGCTTTAACGTTTCTATAACAATTTTAAAATCAATTTAGATTAAATCAAACATTTTCAATGACTCGTAACATATATATATTAACTCTAATATCCTTATTTTCTTTTTGTTTAAATGCTCAAAACACTACCTTAAAAACAGGCAGCATTGATTGGTACCAAGAAGAAGATTCTTGGACTTTCAGAAATGCATATAACACTGAGGAGATACACGACCTTCCCTTGTATATGATACGAATACCACTAGTATCCTCAAGCAGCATTAAGGCTTCTTTAAAAAAAGCAACATATATGGAAATAGATGAATCTTCTGACAATCTTCCTATTTCCGATGAAATAAATATCAGAACTCAAATCAAAGTAGAAAGAAAGCAATATTATTGTCAAATATCCTTTATTCCAATAAAAAAAAGTAACAATAACAAATGGGAAATTTTGACTTCTTTTGAAATAGAAATTGAAACAAGCCCTCAGATTCTACAAAATAATTTGAGAGGTAATAATACTTTTGAATCCGTATTGCAGGATGGTAATATCTACAAAATAGCTATTTCTGAAAGTGGTATATATAAAATCGATTATGACTTTTTAAAAGATTTGGGTGTAGATGTGAATAATATTAACCCTAAGAACATCCAAATATTTGGAAATGGAGGAGGCATGCTACCTCAAAAAAACAGTGATACGAGACAAGATGATTTAATTGAAAATGCCATTTTTATTAGTGGAGAGAATGATAATAGCTTTGATGCTAATGATTACATTTTGATTTATGCTGAAGGACCAAATAAACAAATTTACAATCAAAACATCCAAGATTTTTATATTGAGAAAAATTATTATGATATTAATAATTATTATTTTATAAAAATAGGAAATAATACTGGATTAAGAATTAATAATCAAAATTCTTTAGCAAGTGCTGATTATACCACAAGCAGCTATGATGACTATATAACTTTTGAAGAAGAAACTTTTAATCTATTAAATGAAGGTACATCTAATTATGGTTCTGGATTAAAATGGTTCGGTTTTCATTTTGATATTGAAAAACAAAAAACATATAATTATACTTTTGAAAAAATTGATAATTCTAGTCCTGTAAATATCAACGTAAGAATGGCTTGTAGAAAAAATGGTAATTATTTTTCATCTGCAGATAATAGTTATTTTTATGTAGATGCCAATGGAACGAGTTTTCAAAGTTCATTAATACGAGCAACAAACACTACAAACATAGATGCTATTTTTGCTGAAGCGGGAGTTGCTGATGGCGACATCAACCTTACTGGCAATGATTTGAGCTTAACAATCACCTATAATCCTCCTTCATCTGAAGCGTGGTTAGACTATATAAGGCTTAACTTTAGAAGTAGATTAGAATACAATAATAAAAATTTCACTTTTAGAGACATTAATTCAGCCAATCATAATAGTACTCAATATATTATTAATAATGCGAATAATAATCTTGAAGTATGGGACATTAGCAATATAGCAGAAATTAAAAAACAAGATTTTGTTTTCAACAATAACCAAATTTCTTTTAATTCTAATTCTGCTACCAACATTAAAGAATATCTGGTATTTAACAAGAATGGTACATTTCCTACTCCTCAAGCAATTGGTCAAATAAACAATCAAAACTTACACGGAATTACTGCTACCGAAGCCTTATTAATATATCATAAAGATTTTGAAGAAGATGCTATTCGCCTTGCCGAACATAGAGCTAACCATTCGGGGATGACCGTTACTATGGCAGAAATTGGTGAAGTATACAATGAATTTTCTTCTGGTTCTATTGACCCTATTGCTATTAGAGATTTGGCAAAAATGATTTATGATAGAGATAACAATTTTAAATATTTAATTCTTTTTGGTGATGGTTCTTTTGATTATAAAAACATATTAGGACTCGTTAATCCATCTAATTTCATACCTGTATTTGAAACAGAAGAATCTTTTCACCCCATCTTAGCATTTCCAACTGATGATTATTATGCATTGCTAGATGATAATGAAGGAGGAAACCTAATTGGTGCTATAGATATTGGTGTAGGTAGATTACCTGCAAAAACAAGCAATGAAGCTCGTCAAATGGTTGATAAAATCATACAATACGACACCAACCCTCAAAATCTAGGGGATTGGAGAAACAATCTTACTTTTGTAGCAGATGATGAAGATAATAATACCCACCTCAATCAAGCAGATAGAATTGCTACTTTAGTAGATACCACTTATCATTGCTTCAACATCAACAAAGTTTATTTAGACGCCTATCAACAAGAATCATCTACTGGGGGAGAAACATATCCTCAAGTAAAATCAGATATTAACAATTCTATTTTTAAAGGAAATTTAGCACTTTGCTATTTAGGGCATGGTGGACCAACAAGTTGGGCTCAAGAACGCATTTTATTAGAAAGTGATATTACCTCTTGGGAGAACCCCTATAAACTACCATTATTCATAACGGCTACTTGTTCTTTTACTAATTATGACAATCCTGAAAGGAATAGTGCTGGAGAACTAACCTTTATTCGTGCTAATGGCGGAACCATAGGCTTATTTACTACGGTTAGAGCGGTATATGCAAGTTCTAATGAACGTTTAGCTCGCTCTACTTTTCAAAATATTTTTGAAAAAGTAGATAATGAATATCCTCCTCTAGGAGAGGTGTTGAGATTAGCTAAAAATATGACTTCTGCAGATACTACCGATAATAATGCTAGAAAATTCACCCTTATTGGTGACCCTACTATGAAATTAGCTATTCCTTCATATCAGATTACAACACTAACTATTAATGGACAAAACATAAGCAATCAAGACACTATTTCTGCCCTTCAAGAAATAACAATAACAGGGATGGTGAATGATGAAAATGGAAATATACTATCTAATTTTAATGGAAAAATATATCCTACTGTTTTTGACAAAATAAAGTCAGTTTCAACTTTAGCTAATGACCCTGGTAGTTATGTTAGACAATTTGGACAACAAAAAAACATCCTTTTCAAAGGTGTAGCAACGGTTACTAACGGTATGTTTTCTTTCACATTTGTAGTACCAAAAGATATTGATTATACCTATGGTAATGGACGCATAAGTTACTACGCAGACAATAGCAATGACCTAGATGCTTGTGGGCATTACGAAGGCATCATTATTGGAGGAACAGCGACCAACCCTATTCAAGATGACCAAGCCCCAATGGTAGAAATTTTTATGGATAATGAAGAATTTACATTTGGAGGAATAACCGACGAAAATCCCATTATGTTGGTCAAACTATCTGATGATTATGGCATAAATGTTGCAGGTGTAGGGATAGGTCATGATTTGACTGCTGTTTTAGACGAAAACACGCAAAACACTATAGTTTTAAACGATT
>JAHDBK010000233.1 GCA_020630455.1 Saprospiraceae bacterium | reverse complement strand
CGTCAATAAAACCTTTATCGGCATCAACTTCTTCAGGTACTAATAATTCTACTTTAAGTCCTTCTATACCTAACCAATGTTTGAATTTGTTGAACATTTCTTTTTCAGTTATCAGTGTTCAGTTTACAGTAATCAGTGAAAACAGTTAATACTTATCTGTAAATAAAAATTATACAAAATTTTTATGCCAACTCTCTTTTAAAGGAATTTTCCACTTATTTTCTAAATCTGTTAATGTTTGAACTAGATTATTGAAAACTATTGTTTCATCATTTATTATTCCTTTTTCATATAAAGTTATAAAATCATCTTTATGAGCAAAAGCGACTTCTTCTTTATTGATATATGCAAAATTCATTCTATCAAAAAAATTAATTCCATATTCAAAACCTAAGTTTTGAAGAAAATGAACTGATTTATCAATACTACAGCCACTAGCTCCTGCACGACTTTCATCCACCATTAATATCACAAAACGATTAAAACGAATTTCTGCTTTAGCAACTAAAGCATTTTGATGAGCAGTCCACTGCTGAACAAAAGCATCTAATTGTGCCTGAATTTGAACAAGTTCTTCTTTATTCAAATTTTTATCTGCTTGATAAATCCATATACGTGATTGAGCATGCATAATTGAGTATTGAATATGAGTACAAAATATTGAGTAAATTATATCAATACTTTGTACTCATTAAATTAAAGTCTATCTAAGAGTTCTTTTTTCTTAGCATCAAATTCATCTTGAGTTAGAATACCCGCTTCTTTGAGTCCTCCTAATTCTTTGAGAAGATTCATAATATCTTCTTTCGTTTCAGCTTTAGGTGGATTGTTTTGGTTTTGATTTTGATTTTGGTTTTGATTCATTTGATTCATAAACATTTGAGCCATTCCAAAACCAAGTCCAGCACCGATGCCTTCGTTGGCACCTCCATTAGGATTTTCAGCTGCTTTTTCAATAGCATTGGCATTCTGGAATTGGCTGAATTTATTCATATCATCAACCATATTCATATTAGTCATTTTATCATAAAACTCCTCGACTTCTTTAGGTAAAGAAGTACTTGTTACTTGGAATTTGACTAATTCAATACCAAATGGATCCAAATCTTGTTGTAAAATTGGAGCGACTGCATCGCCTAGTTCTGTATATTTAGATACCATATCTAAAACAGAAACATTAGCTTCAGCAACTGCCTCTGCAAATTTCGGTGAAACAATATCTCTTAAAGACTCCTCTATTTCGCTAATTTTAAGAACGGGTTTAGTTCCTGCAAATTTCTTAAAAAACTTTCCAAAATCTTTAATTTTAATAAAATATACACCAAATGCTTTTACCCTAACTTGCTTAAATTCTGGGTCTCTTAATATAATTGGATTAGGTGTTCCCCATTTTAAATTAGTAAATATTTTAGTACTTAAATAATATACATCTACTTTGAAAGGAGAATCAAAACCATGTTTCCAACTTTTAAGAGTAGTCAAAATTGGCATATTATCCGTAATTAACTGATGTCTACCTGGATCGTATAAATCCGCTAAACGACCTTCATCAATCAACATTGCTTGTTGAGATTCTCTAACTGTTAATTGAGCTCCATTTTTTATATTATTATCTTTATCAGGAAATTTCCAAAGGACTGTTTCGTTATCAGACTCTACCCAATCGATAACTTCAATTAATTCATTTTTTATAAAATCAAATAAACCCATTTTAAATTTATGTTTTTAATAATTAATAAAATCAAGTACAATTTAAGCCATATTTCCTAAATATGTACTTTTTTTTAGATAAAATTAATGATTTGGGAGATAAAGAAAACCTGCATTGATTAATTAGCAATACTTGTTTGTTCCTTTATAAAGTCTATCCAATCATTAGTAGCGGGATTTTTTTCTGAAAAGTTTTCTAAAATTGAAGGTTGAATAGAAAGCATATCGTCAATAATTTCATTATTTCCAATTGATTTCACATCTCTATAAAATTGATAAGAATTAGTCATTAAACCCATAATTTTTTGAGCATCTTTAATTTTATTCTCTGCATCAATTTTGGTGGATAGTTCTTTAAGAAAAGCTTGTTCAGAATCTTCCATTGGAGTTCTTTTATCTTTTTTGAATTGAATAAATTCTTCTAGAACTTGTTCTGCTTTTTTGGTATTTTCTCTATCTGCTTTTCTTTTTTGTTCTTTTTCTTTGACAAAGGTATTCCAATCCTTTTCATTTTTAGGATTATTAGTAATAGAAACTGATTCACTACTTCCTATCATTTTAATACCTGCTGCATTCATGATTACAAAAGCAACTAAAACAAATAAGACGACTGCTAGCACAATCTCAAAACCGCCCATTATTTTTTTCTTTTCCATGATTCTATTGTTTTGTTTTGATTCGTATAATAAAAAACGTTCAAATTAAATTACAAAAATATGTAATATAAAAACATCTAATAATATGCCATATGATTGTAATCCTAAATTTTTTCGATTAAATTACCTACTTTTAAGATTTATAATACTAATCCTTTAGACCATTAAAAGTTGAAATGTTACTATCTTTTATAAAAAATATTCCAATAATTAAACAAATCTATCTAAAATTAGGTCAGAAATGGATTACAAATAAATTACAAACCGTTCTATCTCATTTAGATATCAATAATAAAATACTAGATGTAGGTAGCGGAAACGGAGCTATTTGTAATTATTTAAAAACTAAAGGTTATAACATAGATGCTCTCGATGTTGCCAATTTGAGTATATACCCTCATATAAAAACGGTAGTTTATGATGGTAAAAAAATGCCATTTAAAAATAAAGCTTATGGTACTGCACTATTACTTACCGTCTTACACCATACCAATAATCCTAAAATTGTATTAAAAGAAACAGCAAGAGTCAGTCAAAAGATTATTATTATCGAAGATATTTATAGTAATATCATTCAACAATACATGACCTATATTATGGATACTTTAGTTAATTTAGGGCATTCAAATATGACTTATCAAAACAAAAACGATAAAGAATGGAAAATTCTATTTAAGCAATTAAATCTGCAATTAGTTCATGAACATAAAAGAAGGGTTTTACTATTTTTTACACAAAAAACTTATGTACTCGTACATTAATAGAATAATTTTATCTTACTTTATCCATCATCTTCAAAACCATAGATTTGTATTTTCTAATTTGATAATAATCTAACTCTTTTGCACCCAAAGATAACAAATATTCTTTATCAAATAGGGCATTATCATAAATCTCCATGGTAAATATTTCCTCATTTTCAACACAATATTGGATAGCAGAGTAGAGTAATTTTTGGCTGACTTCTACCCTATCCTCTTCATCGACTACTAACCAATTCAAGTATGCTGTTTGGTCACCTAAAGTGATATAAATTGCCGCTTTTAAATGTTCTTCATGCCTTGCGAAAAAGACTTTATTCCTACAATTTTTATATAATTGGCTATCAAACATCAACAAATCATCTAAAGTAAAATCTAAATCTTTTTTTCTCTTTTTAAAATCTCTTTTTAATAAATCAAAGAAATCTTCTAAATCACCACTATCATCAATTGTCCAGCCATTTTGATGGGCTGTAATTTCAATTTTATCCATTGATGTTAAGCGAATGAAGGAAACCTGATCTTCTTCGATTTTATGCCATTCAAAAGGAAAACAATGATTATATTGACAATTAAAATATTGTTTAAAACTACCATAATCAGGTAAGGATTTAATGGCTTCTTTAATGATTTCTTTTGCTGATTCCGTTTTTCTAAATTGAGGAATAATATAAATACCCATGTAGGGACTTATAGATTTTTGATATATATATTTAAAAATACCATTTTTTTCTAAAAAATAAGGTAAAACAGCGACTATTTCATCATCTCTTTCAATACAAATAGCTTCCCATTTATCACCATAAACAGCGTCTAAATACCAATCTTTTATCAAATCTGGCATTTGACCGTTTTCTCTACAAAAAGCCCTATATTTTTCATTGCGGGTAGCCTCCATAATCGTATTACTTCTCTTTTCTATTGTTACCTGTTCCCATTACTAACAAAATATTTTTCCCATAATTAGTTGTTTTAAAGGCAAAGGAGTAAAGATATACAAATAATTTAAAATTATATTACGCAAAGCACTAAATCAACCAAACATTATTAAAATAACTTATAATTATTAATTAAACTGTGATTAGCTATTGTTTTAGACGACTTATTTTAAAAAAATAACAGTCCTAAGTATTTTATCAATCAATTCTATCTCCTTGATACTTTTGCCACATCTTATATTGTCGCTCTATTCTAATCATAAATTTACTAGGAATGTCTATTTGACATTTTATTTCTTTATTCATTAATAAATGAGGAAAAACCAATTCCGTAGCACATAAAAAAAGTCCCTTATGTTTCAAGATTAATCCCTCTTCACCATAATTTGAATCTCCTAAAATTGGATGTCCTATTTGTGATAAATGAATTCTAAGTTGATGGGTTCTCCCTGTTTTCGGTTGTAAGGCAACTAATGACAAAAATGCTCCTTGCAAAGAATTTTTACATTCTATTCGTTTAAAATAAGTAATCGCTTCTTTATTTTCAATTTTCCTATCAATAATTCCCTTCGCTTTTATTTTACCAAGAACAACTGCATGATAAGTTTTTTGTACTTGACGATTTTTGAATAATTGGTCCATCATTTTTAAGGCAGAATGGGTTTTAGCAATTACTAATAATCCGCTCGTAGCAGTATCCAATCGGTGTACAGGTCTCGCCCAATTCAATGCATCTTTGAGCATTGATTTTTCAAATGTATTTACGATTGCATTTTGTATTGTTCTGAATTGATTTCCTGAAGTTGAAATACCTGCTGGTTTATTGATAATTCCTAAATATTCATCTTCATATACTACCTGTAATTCTAAGGGATAAGGTTTGGGAGGGTTTTCTTCTAAATCATATATACAAACGACATCTCCTTCTTGTACCCAATCAGCAGTTGAAGCTTTTTTATCGTTAAGTAATATAGCCCCTTTTTTAATTGATTTTTTTACAGCATTTTTAGATGGCAAATATTCCTTTAAAAAAAAGGTGCAATAATCGCTTAATCGAGAAGCTTTGTTAATTTTTGGTACTATATGTGTATGTAATAATATCAATTCCTTTTATGAAAAATTTAATTTATTTTTTACTTTTGAAATAAAAAAACCAATGATTCAACAATATTATGAGTGGCAATATCGCATTTTCTCCCCTAAAATACCTCCAACATATCATGAGGTATTAATGCAATATTCTTCATACTATCAAGATTTGTCTCCTGAGTTAAAAAAGCTTTTTTTAAAACGTTTATACATTCTCATCAAGAATATTAGATTCGTTAGTGAAAAAAACATGACCGTCAATACTCAAATGAAAGTTTTAATTGGCTCTGCAATTATACAAATCACCTTTGGTTTAAAACGTTATCTATTAAGTCAGTTCAAGACAATATTCGTAGCTCCTCGTAAATATACATACAAAGGTATGAAACATTTTATAGCTGGTGATGTAAACCCACGAAATAAAATCATTTCATTGAGTTGGGAATCCGTACAAAAAGGATTTAGTATAGATGATGATGCTGTTAATATTGCTTTACACGAAATTACACATAGTATTGATTTTGAAAACAGAGATGTTTTCATCAACTTCTTTAATGATAATGATTGGCATTCTTTTGAACAATTGGCACAACAAAAAATACTTGAAATTCAAAAGAACCCCAATTCTTATCTAGGTGCTTATGCAGGACAAAATATTTTTGAATTATTTGCTAGAAGCATTGAGTTTTTCTTTGAAAAAAGTGAAGATTTACAAAAAAATGAGCCTCTTTTATTTGAGCATTTACAAAAGCTTCTACTACAAAATCCTTTGAATAAAAAATATCCTATTCCTATTAATTGATAAAGAATTTTCTTTATTAATTTGATTTAATTTCTTTATAAATCCTTTGAACTTCTTCGATACTTAAACCAGAAAAGGTTATGGCATCTTCTATAGACATCCCTTTTTCATAACAAATTCTAACAACTGATTTAGCCTTTAAAAACTTCTTCTCTACCTTCTTCCCTACCTTCTTTTTTACCTTTTTCCACTCCTATCTCTAAACCTTGCTTATAAAAATAATCTTGTTCTATATCATATTGTATAATCATATCGTCTA
>JAHDBK010000232.1 GCA_020630455.1 Saprospiraceae bacterium | reverse complement strand
ATATGCTAGTGAAAAAGCACATTCTAATAAATAATAACAAAATTTCTTTATATTTGTAAGTGTATGTTGAGTTGTAGTCTAAGACTACAACCATCCGAATATTCAAAATTTATTAAATGAAAAACAAGCTTTATCTAATGAATAAGACAAAGGAGGCACACCTACTTACGATTAGTTTCATTATGTTTAGTTTATCTATTTTATTATTTTCATGTATAGGAGAAGTGACTAAAATTAAGTGTTTCATTGATGTGAAAAATAAGGAAATATTTATTAATAATTTGGACTATGGTATAGATAAAATTATTATTTATAAAAATAATGGCAATATTGAGAAATTCCAAATTGATTCATCAGCATCGAAAGTAATCTTAGAAGATGAGTTTTTAGATATAAAAGAAATAAAAACAATAAGGATATGGGCAAAAAATAAAATTAAAACAAATTCAATAAAACTCTCTTATTATTTAGATGAAAATAGTATTAGTTTCATTGATTCAATAATAGTACTTTCACCTGATATACACTAGAATTAAGACCATGATGGAGGATGTTTGTATATACTTCTATACCTACGCTCATAAAATCATTATTACACAAAATAATAACAAAATTTCTTTATAAAATCCCTAAAAGCCTTCCACGTCATCTTCTCCACGATTATCGGCAACTCCTTCAAGTTTGCCATCGGGAAGAACTAAAATGGCCTCTACTCGACCAATAGGGCTGCGTTCTTCTATATGATGTCCCATTTCTTTTAATTGATGGATGACATTAGAATCCAAGGCATTTTTTTCAATAAATAATTTATCAGGTAGCCATTGAGAATGAAAGCGTAAATTATGAACAGCATCCTTTAAAGGTAGGTTATATTCAGCGACATTGGTAAATACTTGAAAAACTGAGGTAATTATCGTACTGCCACCCGGTGTACCCACGACCATATATAGACTATCATTTTGAGTGATGATAGTAGGAGTCATCGAACTCAACATCCTTTTATGCGGAGCAATGGCATTGGCTTCATTTCCTACAAGTCCAAACTGATTCGGTACTCCTGGTTTTACAGAAAAATCATCCATTTCATTATTCAAGAAAAATCCAGCACCACCAACTACTACTTTAGAACCAAAATTTGAATTGAGAGTCGTTGTCAATGATACCGCATTTCCATATTGATCGACGATTGAAAAATGAGTAGTTTCCTCACTTTCAGTAATAGCGATATCTCCTGCTTCTATAGATTCACTGGTATTGGCTTCAGTCCAATCAAAATCTTGCATTCTTGATTTTAAATAATCTTCATCAAGCATTTTTTCTTGTGGGACATCATAAAAATCGCTATCTCCCAAGTGACTTGCCCTATCTGCATATACACGTCTTTCCGCTTCCGTAAATAAGTGTATATGTTGTACAGAATGAAAGGTGTCTGTTAAATCATACTGTTCTACGATATTTAATAATTGACATAAAGCAATACCACCACTTGAAGGGGGAGGCATAGAGATAATATCAAAATCTTTATAAGGTTCTATTATAGGTTTTCGCCAAACCGCATTATAATTTTTTAAATCTTCATCTGTTATAATGCCTCCTCCTCTTTGCATTTCTTCTACGATGAGTTCAGCAGTTTTTCCCTCATAAAACCCTGCTTCTCCTTCATTCATAATCCTAACCAATGTCTGAGCCAAATCCTTTTGAACGAATAAATCTCCCTCTTGAAATTCCGTTTTTTCTAGGAATTGATTGAATTTAGTATTCTCTTTTTGAATATCAGCTCTGTATTTATTAATGATTTCGGCTCCTTGTTTTGTCAGTGGAAAACCTGCATCCGCTAGGAGATAGGCAGGAGCGACGAGTTCTGCAAAGTCTTTTATTTTTCCATATTTTTGATGGGCTTTTATCATACCATCGACTACGCCAGGTACACCAAAAGATTTATGACCATATAAACTAAGATTTTCAATAACATTGCCAAGAGAATCTAAATACATATCTCTATGAGCAGCAGCAGGAGCCGTTTCTCTAAAATCTAGGGCATCAGTTGTACCATCATTGGCTCTATAAATCATGAAACCACCTCCGCCAATATTTCCTGCTCTTGGATATACTACAGTTAATGCAAATTGAACAGCAATAGCAGCATCTACTGCATTGCCTCCTTGTTCGAGAATTTCTTTCCCTACTTTACTTGCAAGTGGGTGAGCTGTTACAACCATCGCCGATTCCGCTATTTGATGTTTGTCAAAATTAATAGGAATTGGAGGTCGATTTGAATTATTTGATTTTTTACAAGAAAAAATTAAAAATATGGTTATTAAAATGATACAAATATGAATTTTATTAATATTTGGCATAAATTTTGATATTAAATAATTATTAATATGATGTTTTTTTATGTGTCCCCTTATCCCCTTTATTCACATAAAAAATGAAAACCAAGGATAAATTTTTTAACATAAAAATATGCATATTATGAGATTTACTTATACTACTTTTCTAATGAAATTAAAACCATTAATTCCCTATTTGGCATTTATAACAATGGCCATATTATTAGGGCTAATAGCTGTAAGTGCTTCACCTAGTGGGTAAAATTAATTATTTATTTTAACATTAGGAATTTAAATTTGGATTGAATTAGGATTTTATAATAAGCGTACAGAAAAATCCTATAGATTGATTAATATTTCATGGTTATGTTGTTTTAGTCGGGTCTTTGAAAGAAAGGCTCGATTTTTTTATTTTTATTAAAAACAAAAAAAAGATAAAGAAAACTCTTTATCTTTTTTTATCTAATGTTTATAATCTAATATCTATAATACCAATCCACATTGAAAAATACACCTTAGCTTTTCTGTAAAGATTTGAAGTATAGTCCATTGTGATAAAGTTGTAATGAATTATCCGATACGGATGCGTATAATATCAATTCACTTTTTGAAAATAATAATCTTTGAAGTGAAGGATATTTAAGAACTGATTTTCAAACTTTGTAGCATTTTTGAGGCTGAAGTTTTCTTCGCCTGTTTTAAATGAAGGAACAAAATGGAATTTAGTATGCATATAATCATCCCCAAAGTCTTCTTGTAAGAAGGCTTGGAAATTGCTACCTCTTTCTTTTAGCATCCTTCCAAAATACAATGCCGTTTCATAACCTAGATAAGCATCATCAGTTGGAGCAATTCCAGTTCTATTGAAATAATCTCTTTTGAAGTTTTGAACATCAACATCATCATTATCTACATAATTATTATGAGAGATATGTACATTTAAATTTTCATAATAATCATAACTTATTCTTTCAAAATCATACCACATAGGTAGTCCATAAACGGCAACAAATCTATTTCCTTTTTCAGAATATATCTTTCTGAGAAGGTTAGAAACAAATGCTTCATCCCATGACGCCACAATGAAGATGGTTGTATCTGCATTGAAAAAATCTCCTAAAGGAATGTCATTTCCATATTCTGCTTCCATTTGGCGAATAGCAGATGTTGTTCCACCTGCCAATTCCTTATTGGCTTTTTGATAATATGAAAAATAGGCATTTTCATTGGTTTCTTTTCTACAGGCTAATACCATTTTACTAGTAGAATATTTATTTCTAGCATCTTTTATAATGGCCCTTGCATGAGTCTCTAGGGTAGGGCTGACTTGTATATAATTAGGATTGTCTGGAGATAAACCCGTTTTTGGATTCCAAGGAGAAACTAATTTAGTCTCTGTTCCTTTTACTTTTTGAGCAACTGTAGAAATAGTAGATGACTTCATTGGTCCAATTATCAAATCCATATCTTTGATTTCGGATTTAGACATAATAACTGAAGTTGTTGAAGTAGAACCTTCAGAGTCGTAAGCAAAAACATTGAGATTCATGCCTTGAGCAGCTAATTGGTCGAATGCCATTTTAGCCCCATTATAAAATTCTAGCGATTTTAATGAATTCTTATTGGTAATAGCACCTGCTGAGCTTTTATTGGTATAAAAAGGAGCAATGACCGCTATATTGTATGAATTTTTATGTTCTTCTTCAGGTAATTCATTATCATTATTATTCGAATTGTTGTTAGTGTCGCTATTCGTATTATTAGGGTCTTTAGGTGGTAGGGGAGGCTTAGGAGCATCAGCAATAGGAGGAGGATAATCACTAGGCTTAGAATCCCATTTGATTGTATCTACCTCGTTGGGTTTATCTACTTTTGGTCCTTCAACAGTAGTGTCTTTATCATCTTCATAATAATCTACTTTACGAAAAGCACCACAAGATGATAATAAGAATATTATTAATATAAAAAATATTCCAAATGTTCTATTCCCACTCAATAGTGGCTGGCGGTTTTGTACTGATATCATAGACAACACGATTTATTCCTTTAACATTATTAATAATTTCATTAGATACCTCTGCCAAAAAATCATAAGGCAATCGGCACCATTCGGCAGTCATTCCGTCGAGGGAAGTAACAGCTCTTAAAGCTACTGTTTTTTCATAAGTTCTTTCATCGCCCATTACACCAACGGACTGTATAGGGAGTAATATTGTTCCAGCTTGCCATACATCATCATATAATTGATGTTTTTTTAATAAATTAATAAAAATGGCATCTGCTTCTTGTAACAAAGATACTTTTTCTTCTGTAATATCTCCTAATATTCTAATGGCTAATCCTGGTCCAGGGAACGGATGTCTGCCAATTATAGTATTAGAAATATCCAATTCACGTCCCACTCTTCTCACTTCATCTTTAAATAGCATCCTAAGTGGTTCTACAATTTTGAGGTTGAGTTTTTCAGGTAAACCACCCACATTGTGATGTGATTTAATGGTCACTGAAGGACCATGGACAGAAACAGATTCAATTACATCTGGGTAGATAGTTCCTTGCCCTAACCAAGTAATATCATCTAATTTATCTGCTTCTTCTTCAAATAATTCGATAAACAGTCGCCCGATAATTTTTCGTTTTCTTTCTGGGTCTGTCACTCCTTTGAGTTCATTCCAAAAACGATGTCTAGCATCTATTCCTCTTATATTCAAACCCATCCCCTTGTAAGAATCCAAGACTTCTTCAAATTCGTTTTTTCTCAATAAACCATTATCAATAAAAAAACAAAAAAGATTTTTACCAACGGCTCTATGCAATAGCATAGCAGCAACACTTGAATCTACTCCGCCAGATAAAGCCATTAAAACCTTTTCATCACCAATTTGATTTTTTAGTTCACTAACTGTTTGTTCAACATATGAAGCAGCCGTCCATGAAGCAGAGCAATTACAAATTTGAATCACAAAATTATGAAGCATCGTCGCTCCTTCTAAACTATGTGTAACTTCAGGGTGAAATTGAAGGGCATAAACCTCGTTTTCATACATTCCATCATTTGCTTTATAAGCGGCAACATCAATTGATGAAGTTTTGGCTAATAATTCATAGCCTTCAGGAATTTGCATGATAGTATCACCATGAGACATCCATACTTGAGAATTTTGAGCAATATTTTCAAAAAAGATATCGTCTTTTACAATATTAATATGGGCTTTCCCATATTCCCTTTTAGCAGACTTGGCTACTTGTCCGCCCATTTCATGTGCTATATATTGAGCTCCATAGCATATCGCAAGCAAAGGCTTTTTTCCTATAATAGATGCCAAGTCCATGCGTAATGTTGTATCACCTAGTACAGAAAAAGGACTACCCGATAAAATAATTCCTTTTATACTATCATCTAATTGGATAGATTTATTAAAAGGAATGATGTCGCAATAGACATTCAATTCACGTACACGTCGAGCTATCAATTGTGTATATTGAGAGCCAAAATCCAAAATTAATATCTTTTCTGCTTTCATGCTGCAAATATACATTAAGTGCTTGTGTATTTTTAGTATTAGATATGTATTTTTGAGTATTGACTTTCTAGTATTGAGTATTGAGTATTGAGTATTGAGTATTTATTTATTTAATTTTAATAAATTAATGATTAAAAAATAAATAAAATTTGTTATATATTTATGATTGATAATTCCAATAATATATTAGATGAAGAAGTTCATGATTGGCAATTTCACCCAAAATTAATTTTTAAAGATAAGAATAAAATAGGATTCTTGGTAGGTGAAGCTTTTTATGTTTTTCTTGGATTTGGACTTATTCTATTCATGATATATTCTATTTTATTTTTTAATAAAGAATATATGATTCCTTTGTTGGTATCAT
>JAHDBK010000231.1 GCA_020630455.1 Saprospiraceae bacterium | reverse complement strand
GAGAACAACAAGGAAAAAGTGCAAAAGGGACTTAGGAATCCGCCCAAATGCAATCCATACATTCCTGACCGAATGCAGGTTGATTCTGAAATTTTGTGAGCGTGGAAAACTAGAGTAGGGGAGTGGATAAGATTTTAGACCTGTATGAGGGGAAGGGAAATTAGTCCATATTTTGACTCCAAAAAAGGTGTAAAGTTGTTCGTTTAGATGAATAGTTTTAACATTGCCTTTATCATCACTTTCCTTTAGTTTTTAGAAACAGATTAATATAATGAGGACAAGGAGGATAAAGAATATTGCTGCAAAGACTCAATAAAACCATAAGAAAACACGTATATTTGTATCTAAATTATAAACAAAAAATTCAATCAGTCTTTCTCAAAAGAATCCTATGACTAGAACAGCTTTTTATTTAGCCTACCTTTTTTCATTCCTTTTTATATCTAATTCTTTAGCTCAATTCAATGAAAATCATATCATCCATGAAAATTTAGATGCAGATATCAGTGGGCTCATCTATGATGATATTGATGGAGATGATTATGAGGATATTATTTTTAAGGCAGAAAATACATTTTATTGGAAAAAAAACCTAGATGGGAATGGGAATTTCGGTTTGCCTACAAGCATATATGAACTTACTGTATGCTGTATTAGACCATTTACTTTTGATTTTGATAATGACGGAGACAAAGACATATTGGGTTTTGGATACACTTCTGGATGGTATTCAATTATTTTATTAGAAAATATTGATGGTCTTGGAAATTTTTCTTCTCCAATTTTTCATTTTGAAGAAGAAACCCCTAAACCTTATTACCATCTTTTCATTAAAGATATTGATAACGATAATGACTCAGATATATGTTTAGCAAACGGCAGTGGTAAATTTGATTGGCTAGAAAATACTGGGGGTAATTTTATTTTTTTAGATAATAATATTGATGATACCGCTGAATTTATAGACGTTGATATTAAAGATTTAGATAATGATGGATTGGAAGATATTATAGCAATAGAAAGAAATATTTATTCTAATCCAGTTGTAATAGAGTATTCAATTGTTTGGTATAAAAATATAGGAGGAAGCTTTCTTCCTAAAAACACTATATACCTTACTCCTCAAAAATTATCTAAACTATATGCTCAAGATATAGAACAAGATAGTAATACAGACATTTTTTGTTTAGTGGATGAATACTTACAAGGGGCTATATATTTACCTGCTGGTATTATGTATTTAGAGCACACTGATGAAAGCATAACATTTGAAGAACCTGTTTATCTTGATAATGGCAATAGTTACTCGGAGATTCAATTTAACGATATAGATAAGGATGATAAATTGGATATTTTAGCAAGAAATAACAATGAGATTTATTGGTTAGAGCAAAAAGATTCCCCCTTATTATTTGCTAACAGCAAAACAATTACTAATCATGGAACAGCTAATTATTTCTCTGGAGGACACCCTATTATTATCGAGGATATTGATGGAGATGAAGATAATGATATTTTAACGAGTCGTGGATATTATGGTATTTCTTGGCTTGAAAATAAAAAAGAAGAAAATCAAATCTCATTTGATATAGGAGCGTATCGACTTCCAAATGGGGGATATGATGCACAAATAGCAGACTTGGATAACGACGGAGATTTGGATATGATGTCTATATGGGTAGATGAGTTGTTTTTATTGAAAAATGATGGTGCTGGAATTTTTACTAACCAAACCTTTTCTTTGCCTAGTCATACATTAGCTGGAGACTTTAATGAGTTTGTAGATTTTGATGGGGATGGAGACCTCGATATTATTTTAATTTTATCTTCTGAAGATGAATTAGCCTATTTTGAAAATACCGATGGACAAGGCAACTTTGGTTCGCATATAACTATACCGTTGCCTATTTCTTTTTCTTTTTCAAAAATGGATATGAAAGATATAGATGGTGACGGTAACATAGATATTATTGGTAGTCGATTCAGTCAAAATGAAATTTATTGGCTCAAAAATTTGGGACAAAATACGTTTGATTCCCCGCTCTTAATAGATGATAATAACCTAGAAGCATGGCAATTTACTATGAATGATATAGATTTAGATGGAGATTTAGACTTGATTTCTTTTAAAGACAATAGCATTTTTTGGAACGAAAATATAAACAGTCAAGACGTTTTTGCCTCTCGACAAAAACTTGTTGAAACAACAGAAACAATAAACGGCTTGCAAATAGAAGATATAAATAATGATGACAATAAAGATATTGTTGTCACTCATCCAAAGAGATTAGAAGTTTTTCATAATACAGGTAACACATACGCCCCTTTTTCTGAAACGGAAGAACTTAATGAGTTTATAACATTTGCAGATTTTCTGATGAAAGATATAGATGGCGATAATGACTTAGATGTATTTATTAGAAATTTAGAAGATGCTTGGTTTGAAAATATAGATGGACAAGGCACTTTTGTCTATCGTCTTTTTCAGAGAATCCCTCGTACTATTCAAATAGGAAATAATACATTTATACAAGACTTAGATAATATCATTGTCGTAGAGGATTTTGACAATGATGGAGATATGGATGTGTTAACAGATGATTTTACCATTTATGATAACAGCCAAGCACAAGTTTATTTTTCAGGACAACATAGTATAAACTTTGAGGTAAGCCCAGATTACCTTCATGCTGTCGATTTAGATGGAGATAATGATTTAGAAGTTATTTCTACGTCTAATAATCCACTACCATCTTCTCATATTAATGTCGTTTGTTTTGAAAATGAAGAAACACCTGATACTATTTATTTTAATCAACAACATTATATAGGTGGTGGCTATGGTCAATATCATTCAGAGGATATTGACCTAGACGGAGATGCTGATTTGATAGGTATAAACAGAAATCGAGATTCTTTGATTGTTTATGAGAATAATGGCAATTATTCTTTTACACCAATAAATTTACTTGGGACGGATGAAAACCCTAATGATATTAGTTTCTTCTTTTTGTTTGATATAGATAATGATGGAGATAGTGATATTCTCTATTCTGTTTTAAATACTGGACTTTTTGTTACAGAAAATATAGGTGGCTTTGAATTTGCAAGCTCTATTCCTCTTGTTGAGGATTATTTTTTAGATGATTTTTCTAATGTTCCCGACAATTTCAGCAATTTCACTATCAATAATTTTGATGCCAATTCAATCCCTGACTTACTATATATTTTACCTACAGAAAATGAATTAATCCTGCTTACCGATATTAATAAAGAGGGAACGTATGTTGATTCCATTGTTTTTTCAAATGATAGAACAAACCAAGTACTTAGCAGTGATATAGATAATGATGGAGATATAGATTTCTTGACCCGTTCAGAATATTTTGGAGAGATTTCTTGGTGGGAAAATAAAGGAAGTCACGAATTCACAGAAAATGTAATAAGTTTTGAACAAGGAACAGAGCTCAAATATTTTGATATTGGAGATATAGATTCAGATAATGACATTGATATTGTTTACTGCCATACTGATAATCAAAATGGAAATATTCAAAGAATATCATTGCTTGAAAATATTGATGGATTTACGCAATTCGATAATCCAAAGTTTATTTTGGATACAATCAATAATATAGAATTTGTACATCTTAAAGACTTTGACTTAGATTCCGACCTTGATGTTCTTTATTTAGCAAAAAGAGATGGGGCAGCTTTCAGTCCAAAGAAAAACTTGATTGGCTGGCTAGAAAACTCTATTATTGATGATGAGCATAAACATATATCTGGTACTTGTTTTTATGATGAAAACGATAACGGGGTGCTAGATACAAACGAAATAGGGTTATCAAATATTTCTATAAAAATAGAACCTGAAATAGACCATCAATTAACTAATTTGCATGGAGAATATAGCAGTATTTTACCTGATGGTGAATATATGGTAAGTTTTATTCATCCTGACACTAATTGGGTTTTATCTTCAGATTCTAGTCAATATAATATCATTCTTAATGGGGTATCATCAGATGATAATAATTTTGGATTTGTACCAATTCGAGATACTTCTATTTTTGAGGTTAACCTTGGTTCAGCGCCAACTAGATGTGGTTTTACTGTTCCTTTTTGGCTCAGTCTAAATAATAGGGGAACTCAATTTGAAAATAGATTGATAGCCTTAGAGATAGACCCTCTTGTAACCTTTGAAACCAGTATTCCTAATCCTGACTCTGTTAGTCTTGATGCACAAATATTATTTTGGAATATTAATAATTTTACTCCTGGACAAAGTGAATTGATTAAGCTCTTTTTTCAAATGCCAAATGCAGATTTTATCGGAGAAGAAATCCAGCAAACTGTTTATTCAACTACAACTCTTCAAGACACGATACAAACAGATACCCTAGTATTTACAAACACTATTAATTGTGCCTATGACCCAAATGATAAACTCGTTGAGCCTGACAGACTTGCTGATGAAAACTATACTTTGTTTGACGAAGAATTGAAATACACTATTCGTTTTCAAAATACAGGTACCGATACTGCATTCAATGTGATAATTAAAGATGTTTTAAATCCATATCTTGATATTTCAACATTAAGAGTAATTGCTGCAAGCCATGATTACATTGTTCGACTGGAAGAAGAAAATAATTCTGTAAATTTTATCTTTGATAATATTCTTTTACCTGATTCTACGGCAAATGAAATAGAAAGTCATGGATTTGTGAAATTTGGAATTCACTCAAAGGAAGGACTTGAAGAAAATACTCTCATTTCCAATAAAGCCTTTATATTTTTTGATTTCAATCCAGCCATAGTTACAAATACAGTTCAAAATACTTTTGTTTCTAACATCCCTATAAACATAAGTACTTCTATTATTGAACCTTTATGTTATGGTGACTCCACAGGACTAATAGCAATTGATGTCATAGAGGAAATTCCTCCATATTCTTTTGAGTGGAATACATTAAGTAACAATTTGAATATTCTACAAAACATACCATCGGGTACGTATGAACTCACAGTAACAGATAATTTAGGAAATACACTAGAAGAAGTTTTCGAATTGAATCAGCCTAGTGAATTAAGTAACGATATAAATGCGATAGCAGAGACATCTTTAGGAAATAATGGCATTATTGAAATCACGACTATGGGGGGCATAGCTCCTTATTTTTATGATTGGGAAGATTTTCCAAATATCAATGCTAATGTCCTAACAAATTTAACAACAGGAACATATAATGTCACTATTACAGATGCTAATAATTGCAGCCAAACGGAGAGCATTTTTGTTGATTTTGAGACAAACACTAATTCTATAAATTATATTCAGAATTTATCTATTACCCCTAATCCTACTAGTGGTTTAATCTTTATTGATTTAGAAACAAATCAATCCGAAGAAATCCAACTTAATATATTTAGTGCTTTAGGGAAAAATGTATATAAATCTGACCAAGTAAAACAGCAACATTTTCAAGATAGAATAAATGTGTCTAATCTTGCTAGTGGAGTATATTTCATCCAAATACAAGTAGGAATACACTCTATTGAAAAAAAGGTGATTCTAGTAAAATAATCCTTTTCTTTCTTGAAAAGAAAGGGGGGATACCCAAAAATAGAATGGATTTCAACTGCTATTATACTTTAAAAGTAACTATTCAGCATTCGCAAAGTATTGAAAATCAGTTTTTTATAATAAAATCAAACTTTAAAAATCAAATTATTTTATATTTCATATGTCTGATTACCAATATTTTATGAAATAGTATTTTTAAAATTCAATTTTATTTGATACTATAACTAATTGGTTTTCAAATACTAAATATGCTGAATAGTTACCTTTAAAATAATAATATAATCAAATGTTTGGCAAGGGGGTTATAGTTACTTTAACCCAGATGATATTGATATAACTCATGATAATTTTACTTTATGGTTAGAAGAATTAGTGACTGAATTGATAGAGGAATTATCAGAAGATAATTAAATTATGGATTTAGATACTAAAATTAATACGCTCTATAAAAAGGGAGATTGGAATGGTTGTAAAAAATATCTAAATGAAGCATTGGAAATAAATCAAGAAAGTTTTTGGTATTGGACTACTCTCAGTTCTGTTACTTATGAACAATTTAAGTATCAAGAAGCTAAAAAGTATTCAGAAAAAGCTTTTAGTCTTAATCCTGAAGGGTGCATCCCAAATTGTCTCAAAGTTAGGATAAAAAGTTATATTTGGAGAAAA
>JAHDBK010000230.1 GCA_020630455.1 Saprospiraceae bacterium | reverse complement strand
AAATCAAAAGGCACAGATTAAATGAGGAAGTTATTTTTTGGATGTTACTTACTTATCATCACCAAAATAAGCAATTATTTTATCTGCTAATTCTAAACCAATATTAGTTTGTGCTTGACTAGTTGAAGCTCCAATATGAGGAGAAAGAGAAATTCTATCATGGTGTAATAAATCTTCCCTAGGTGTAGGTTCATTAACAAAAACATCTAATCCTGCGCCAGCTAATTTACCAGAATTTAATGCTTCAAGCAAATCATCTTCATTAATCACACCACCTCTTGAAGTATTGATTAAATAGGATCCATCTTTCATTTTAGAAATCTCTTCTTTACTAATCAAATTACCTCCAGGAACGTGTACTGTTATAAAATCTGATTTTTTAAGCATTTCTTCCATGCTTACAGTTCTATATTGAATGGACAAACCTGTATCTTGTCCTGGTACATCTAATGTAACCGTTGCTTTCTCAACATAAGGGTCAACTGGTAAAATATTCATTCCTAATCCCAAAGCAATTTTAGCTACTTCTTGTCCTATTCTACCAAAACCGATGATACCGATAGTTCGACCTCTTAATTGAACGCCTTTAGCATATCCTTTTTTTAATGCTTTGAACTCAGATGCTCCTTTTGATGGCATCTTTCTATTCGCATCATAAATGAAACGTGATAAAGAAAAAATATGAGCAAAAGTCAATTCTGCTACAGATTGCGAAGATGCGGCAGGAGTATTGATAACTGCAATTCCTTTACTTCTTGCGTATTCATGATCTATATTATCAATACCAACACCTCCTCTAGCAATAATTTTTAAGTTGGGGCAAGCATCAATTAAGTCTTTTCTTACTTTTGTAGCAGACCTTACTATAATAACATCATAAGCAGGTAATTTTTCAATTAATTCCTCTTGAGGAATTTTAGTTGTATTCACTTCATATCCTGCTTCTTCCATCAATAATTGACCGTCTGCTCCTATTCCGTCGTTTGCTAAAATTTTGATCATTTTTTTGTATAATTATAAGGTTGTAAAATTGATGCAAAAGTATATAAAATTTTAATTTAAAATTGAGGTTTATCCGAAAAATTACTTGGAATATCTATAAATTCATGATTGTATTCATATTTTTATTATTTTAATAACATAAAATTCAAATCAATATGAAAAATCAAGAAGAATTAGTAAAAAAAGTACTTCAAATTGATGAAGAAATAATATGGTCTGGTCATTCTTATAGAAAGAACTTTTTCTATAAGTATAGATATATATTTATAATCTTAGGTATTTCTATATTTTATCTTGGAATACATATTGGACAAACTTCTGACCAAAAAGGAATAGCTATTTTTATGTGTATCATGGGGTTTTTCATGGCAGTTTCTTCTTTAAAAGAAACAAAAGAATCCTATGTATTAAGCAACCAAAGAATTTTTATCATTATTAATAAAAAAATAAGATCTAAATATCAATTGAATAAACTATATCATGTAAGAAAAGAATCTGGTATTTTGAATGGAAAACCCTATATTAATTTTTATCATCATCAATATTATAGTAATGATGAAAATGGACCTACAGCACAAATATTGCCCGAGGGGAATTTTAAGGAAATTTATGAAACTATATATAGTACTTGGATAGAAAATTCACCTTATGAATATTACTTCAATAAACCACTAAAAGCATATGCAGAAAAGATTGGGTTCAGTTTTTCCCCATTCAATAGTTCTAGAAGTTCTATTCATATGAGAGGTGTATATAAAGGAGTTCCTATTAGTTTTTCATTGAGTAGTAAAGAACAAATCAGGAATGTATCTATAAAAGCTGAATGTAAAAATACTCAAGACTTATATTTTTCGATTAGAGCAGAAAGTTCTGGTGATAATATCAGTAAATTTATGGGATTACAAGACATTAAAATTGGAGACCCCAACTTTGATAAACGCTTTATTTTACAAAGTAATCACTTAGATTTTTTAGAACATATTTTAGTCCAAAAAGTAAAGAATAAAATCAGTAAATCCTTTATATTTTTAAAAGGTTCTATTCATTTTGGAACTAAGCAAGACTTGCCCAATGAAAAGCAAAAACCTAAAATTGAAGAAGTCAATATTTTGGACGACCATCTATTAGGAGAATTACCTGATGAAATGAAACATATAGAAGGACATACCTCTACATTAACATATAGGAATGACCATTTACATAATAGTCAAAATTTAAATTTGATTTCTAAAAATATCATTTCTAATTTTGAATTATTTTTAATGATTATAGATAGAATAGATAGTTTTTATAATGCAAAATTGTCAGATAATAGATTATAGGTATTAGATTTTCCACTACTAATAATAAAGAAATTTCTTTATTATTAGTTTAGAATAATAATTTCAACACTTTATTTATTGACTCGCTCAACATTGATTAGTTATTATAGTTTAATAGATAGTTAATAATATTAATTGTAAAATAAATGAATAATAAAATCCATATTTCAAACAAAATCAAAGCGGCTTTAATGGCAGAAGAAGAACTGCAATTTACAAAAAGTGCCACTACTTATAGAGAAACTTCATTTAACGAATCTAAAAGTCTATTTGAATATATTTTTTACGTTTTTATATCTGTTTTTGTGTGGATATTTGTGGGATTGATTTCCTCATTTCAGGCAGGTACTATTTTCATGATTTTTGTATTTATATTATTTATTAGTTCTAAAAATATATCAACCAACAATGACCCAAAAAGAATCAAAAATTATCACTTTACCAATAAGAGAATTATTTTAGAAAAAGACAATGAATCTTTTGAAAATATATACTTTAAAGACATAAAAGAAATATTAAGCAATGAAGAAGATTATTTACTAATTATAAAACATCACAATCACATTCATAGAGGTCATAGAAACACACACAAACTATTGGATTTAAAGGCTTATGATAACATAGATAAATTTAAAGAATTATGGCTTCCTCATTCTGATTATCATCATATTTTTTATAAAAGAATCCAACAATTTGCCTTGGATAAAAATTTTCAAATTGATGATTTCAGTAGTAATATAAGTATAAAGATAACTGGTCGTATCAATGGTAATATAGCCAAATTTACAATTTCAAAATTAGCTGATTTAGATAATATTAATGTATCCGTTTATATTGAATGTGCAAACCCATATTTAGAACACTTAAAAATCACTACCGAATCTGTTTCCAATTCTATGTCTAAACTAATAGGAATGCAAGATATTAAAATTGGTAATTCTAGAATAGATAATCGATTTGTTCTTCAAGGAAATAATAAAGAATTCGTCAAGAAAATCATTGATGATAGAATGGGCAAAGAGTTATTAAAAGCTTTTAAATCTTTCCAAGGAAAAATTATATTTGGAGAGAAAATAAAACCTAAAAAACAAAAGTCCAAAGCAGAAAAAGAAGATATCAATATTTTAGATGAACACTTAATAGATGAGTATGTAGAGAAAAGAGAGTATCAGGCTAATAAAAAGAGCCGTTTGACTTATGTCAAATATAATTTGAACCTAGAAAAATATCTTGAAAATTATACTAATAATATTATTAATGTTTTTGAAACCATGATTTTATTAGCGAATAAAATCAATCAATATTCAAGTAAATAGAGCGATAAATGATTTTAAACTTATAAAAAATAATAAAGAAATTTCTTTATCATTCACACAAAATCTAAAAATTAATGCCCTTTCGCTAAATGAAAATCGTATTATAGATTAGAATACCCTACATTTCTACCTACTCAATACTCAATACTCAATACTAATTTAATATCTTTACAAAAAAAATATAATGGCAAAAATAAAGAAAGCATACATTTGTAGCAATTGTGGTAAAAACTCACCTAAATGGGAAGGCGTTTGCTCGAATTGTGGTCAATGGGATACTTTTCAAGAAGAGATTATTTCGAAAGGAGATACACAACAAGAAAAGAAAAATTTATATAGAAATACTTCTAAAACTAAGGATAGCAACAAACCCATATTTTTAAGTGATATTCAAACAGGAACTACTCAAAGAATCATTACTCCTGATGGAGAATTCAATCGCGTATTAGGAGGTGGTATTGTTAATGGATCAATTATTTTGATAGGGGGACAACCTGGAATTGGTAAGTCCACCCTACTCCTTCAAGTGGCTATACATATTAATGCTCGTATTTTGTATGTATCAGGAGAAGAAAGTGAAGAACAAATTAAAATGAGGGCTGACCGCATTGCTTCTCCCCAATCTGAATGCTATATTTTAACGGAAACGAGCCTTGAAAAAATCATTGCTCATTCAGATAGTTTGGAACCCGATTTAATCATTATTGATTCTATCCAAACCCTCACCTCTCCTTTCATTGACTCTGCTCCTGGAAGTATCTCACAAGTAAGAGAATGTAGCAATGAATTACAACGATATGCTAAAGAAACCAATATCCCTGTTATTTTAATTGGACATATCAATAAAGAAGGTTCTATCGCAGGACCTAAATTATTAGAACATTTGGTAGATGTGGTTTTACAATTTGAAGGAGATAGAAATTATACTTATCGCATTTTGAGAACTATAAAAAATCGATTTGGTTCAACTAACGAACTCGGTATTTATGAAATGCAATCCGACGGGCTGAGAGAAGTGAGTAACCCTTCAGAAATCTTATTGTCTCAACATGAAGAAATCCTCAGTGGCTCAGCCGTTTCTGCTACTCTTGAAGGAATGCGTCCAATGTTGATTGAAACACAAGCATTGGTCAGTACTGCTGTATATGGCACTCCACAGCGTTCTGCTACAGGCTTTGATTTGAGGCGTTTGAGTATGCTTTTGGCTGTTTTGGAAAAGAGATGCGGTATTCATTTTGGAGCTAATGATGTCTTTTTAAACATTGCTGGTGGTATCAAATCAGATGACCCTGCTGTAGATTTATCTGTTGTAGCGGCATTGATTTCTTCCCTTGAGGATATAGCAATTGAGGGAACGACCTGTTTTGCTGGTGAAGTAGGTTTATCTGGTGAAATACGTGCTGTTAATAGAATAGAAAAACGCATTCAAGAAGCAGATAGATTAGGTTTTAAACACATTTTTATTTCTAAATACAACACTAAAGGAATAGACCTTAAACAGTTCAATATTCAAGTACATACCGTAGGTAAAGTTGATGAATTATTTAATCTATTATTTACATAAATATTAAAATAATAACAAAATTTCTTTATTATTTAATATAATTAATATAATATGAATCTCCATCATAAACAATTCAAAGCATTATCTAATTCAAATACAGGTGAGGTCTCTGATGATACCATTTTTGAATACTTTCAAGAAAATAATATTATTTGGGCTAATTATAGTGGTGGTCAAATCATCAAAGGTTTTTTAATCGGAACCATCAAAGATGATCAATTACATTTTTCATATCAACATATCAATTCTAATGGTGAAATTATGACGGGAGTTTGCGATTCTATTGCTAGTATTAATGAAAATAAAAAAATAATTCTAAATGAAAAATGGCAATGGACTTGTAAAGATTTTAGTAAAGGCACATCATTATTAATTGAAATATAAAACTCCTAATGAAAAATATAATTACTCAATATTCTTTGCCTGCTTGTATCGTCTTATTTACCATTTTCTCACAGTGGCACTATGTATATGTAGAAGATGGAGCTAATGAATTCATGTATGGTTTTCCTTTGATATATAATTGCAATGCTTTTCATACTTCCCTTGCTCAACAATATTTTATAATGGAAATGCTCATTGATATAGGAGTTTATTTTATAATTACTACTAGCCTACTCTATCTATTCCACCGTTTTGTATTTTCATTCAAAAAAAATAAATGGATTTCTAGAGTTCTTTATATTGTAGCTTTTATTTTCATCAATTTTTTCATTATTTTTAATATTACTTTTTCAGATGATAATAGATATTACTTAAAAAGAGATTTTAATATTCATCACAAGGCTAGTGGCTTTCAATTCATTTGGCAAAAAATTGATAAAAACAAAATTATAGAAGAATCCAATCAAAGCGATTAGACTATAGACATTAGACTTTTTTAAGTGAATAATAAATAAAATTCTTTATTATTTACTTGTTAAAAATAAATTTCCCACCACTTTATTAAATGACAAACTATAATACCAATCCACATTGAAAAATACACCTTAGCTTTTCTGCAAAGATTTGAAATATAGTCAATTGTGGTAAAGTTGTAATGAATTATCCGATACGG
>JAHDBK010000229.1 GCA_020630455.1 Saprospiraceae bacterium | reverse complement strand
TTGTTTTAAAATATTCAGACTGATTGGTCGTTCTAGAATTTAAAATTGATTTTTTATGAAAAATATATCATTTCAATCGGCAGCTCAACTATTAACTGCTCTTTTCTTAGGTTTTGTAATTACCATAGCACATGCTAATACTCAAAATTATCAATACGAGACTTTATACACAATTCAATTAGGTGTATATCAAGATGTAGATGTCAATAATTTTTCAGATGTGCGAGGATTAGGATTTATCTATGCAGATGAAACTGCTCAAGAAAATGCCTACAATGTTTTTATTAGTAATTTTACTTCTAGAAAAAAAGCTGAAAATGGCTTAATATATGTTCAATCAAAGGGCTATCAAAATGCTTTTCTTTCAGAAAGACCATTGTCTAGTGGTGAAGAGGTTTATGTCGTTCAAATGGGAAGCCAAAAAGCAGGTGATTATATTGATTGGGAAGATTATGCTCGTGGAGGTCAAATTTATGTCATTATCGAAGATTATGATTTAAAAATAACTTCAGCACCTTTTACTACTTATGAAAAAGCACAAGCTAAACAAGAAATATTGCTAAGTTTAGGTTATAAGGGAGCCTTTATCAAGAAGTCCAATACCGTTGCCATGCATAAAATCAATAAATTCAATACCATTAAAGAAATTGATTTTACCCCTATGGCTGTTTCAGTAGATAAAGATGCAAATAATGAAGGAGTAGATAATGTCAATAATGCTCCTTCGGAATATGATGTTATTGCTTATACACCAACTATTGATGAATTTGAATCCAAAGGTCCTTCAAAGATTAGTAAAGAAATCCGTTTTTCTGTAAAATCTTTTCAGAATTTTTTGCTTTCGCAGAATGCTTATGTTTCAGGTATTGATGGAATTTATGGGAAAGGAACGGCTAGTGCAATTGCTCTTTTAGAAAATAATAATCCCCAAATTCAAAAATACAAAACATTAGCTAGTGAAAATGCAAAAAGCATTGATGACAATTACGATTTTAATACATTAGAACAAGCTATATTATTAATAAATTCTAATCCTAAAGAAGCTTACGCTAAACTAGATACTGAAAATACTCCTGTTGCTAAAGCTTATCAAGCTTATATACTCTTTAATGAAGATAAAGATGAAAATTTAAATAGTATTAACCAATTAATGAATAAAGCAATTGAAGAAGCTTATGAATCTTTTGATGGCAATGCTCCTTTTGATTATACTGCAACTTATTCTTATACAGAACTCAAACAATTAATCCTACATACACGATATATTCAAGCAGCTATTAAAGAAGAACCCATTACTCCTTGTTGGTTATTCGTAAAACATAAAAAAGAGGCTTATGATGCTTTTTATGAAGCAGACGAAAAAGGTATTGAATCTTTTAATATTCAACATTGTAATGGCTTCCTTACTTGGGATAATATTATTTTATTAAAAACAATATCAACAGATTTAAATCCAGATGAAGGTAAATATACAGAAGACCAAAAGAAAAAAGAAAGGGATTATAATTCTATTAGAAATCGCCTATACCTCATTCCTAGAGCCTTAAATACAGAACAAGAAGAATCTATCGTAAATTGGAATGATAGATTATGGGCAAGTATGGATTTGAAAATGGCTGAAGATGAATTTTTCGCTAAATTCGCCATCCCTTTCAAAACAGCTTATCACAAAGCTTGGATAGAATTAGAAGATTATTATATGGAAAAAGGCTTTAAAAAATATCAAGCTAATGCCCTCGCTTTGACCATTCTTCAAACGATCGTAGATGTAGATATAGAATCTTATATTAAAACAGAGCAATAAATATATTTTATTAATTGCCTACTCCCTTAAAATAATAATAAAACAACAAAAGATAAAGAATACTCTTTATCTTTTGTTGTTTTTTGGAATCGTTGGTTTTTTCAATTTGTTAAATTACAATTAATTTATCATTAATATTGAAAACGATTATAAAAAAAATACTATTATCATTATCTTTGCTTTAGATAAGATGAACACAATGAGTAGCAACAAGACTTTACTTACTTTTATACTCCTTTTATCATTCAATTGGTCTATCAATGCTCAGTTGATATTGAATGAGGTTTCTCAAGGAACTACAGGTTCAGAAGAATATATAGAATTGGTTGTTGTTGGTGATAATAATGGTTGTAATCTAGGTTGTGCAGATATTAGAGGTTGGGTATTAGATGATAATAATGGGTGGTTTTCAGGTGAGTTTTGTGGTACTGAACCCAATGGTAATTGCTCAAGCGCAGGTATTGCAGGTGGAGCTATACGTTTTGATAGTATTCCCAAATGGGAATGCGTACCCATAGGGACAATGATAGTTGTATATAATGAAGCAGATGTAAATCCACTTATCCCTGCCGATGACCCAAACGATTCAAATGGAGATTGTGTAATTGTATTACCAGGAAATAGTCCATTATTTGTAGCTGATGCTGGAGACCCTAATTCAAGTGATTTTTTTACTGATTATTCTGATTTAACATGGTCTGATACTCCTTCATGGTCAGACGTAAGTATGAGTAATTCAGATGATTCTTACCAATTGATTAGTCCTGATAATTACACTACTACATACCATGCGGTCAGTTGGGGTAATAATGAAGATGCAGCTGATACGATTTTATATTTTAATGGAAGTGTTGGAGGAGAAATTTTAATCTTTTCCAATATTATTTCTAATGATCCATTCGATTGGCAAAACTGGGAAAATATATCAGCTTCTGGAAATGAAACCCCAGGTGCCGCGAATAATCCCGCCAATCAAGCTTGGCTTGATACTTTGAGAAATGGTTGTGATACATTGATAGCCGATGCAGGTCCAGACCAAGAATTTTGTCCTGAAGATTTTCCTATTACTACCACTTTTACAGCCACTTCTGTAAATGGAGATTCTTATGAATGGAGTACGACTGATATGACCGCTATGACAGGTAATGTAATGGCTTCGGATTCTACTTCTTATTTTGTAACGGTTACTAGTTCTTATGGTTGTACTGCTGTTGATACGGTAAGCGTATTAGTTGCCGATAGCCCAACTGTAGAAATAATGGGGGATACCTTACTCTGTAATGGTGCTTCACTTACTCTTGATGCAGGAAGCCCTTATAATACTTATAATTGGAGTACTACAGATATGACTCAAACGACAATGGTTTCAGCGACAGGAGTATATACCGTTACTGTTACAGATGTCAATAATTGCGAAGCAATAGACAGTGTTACCATTACCGATGTACCCATCTTTTTCTTAAAGTGATTTATATTTTATTGTGTAAATCAATTCTAGATAGAGTTTAGTTAAAACGAGAATTGCTAGTTAAAACTAATAAAAATAAAGAAACTTTGTTATCTTTACCCTATTGTCTAAAATCTAATATCTCATAAAATGAACATTTACCTCGGTTTAGAATTTGATGATTTAGTCTATCATCAACATAATACAAATGATGAAGTATTTCTTGTGTTAGGTCCAAATGCTTGGGTTACTTTTTTAGAAAAATGTTCAGGAACGCAAAGTCCTCCAACTGAAAATCCTTTATTGAGAATAGAACAATACCGTCAAGCTATTCAAGAATATATTCATCAATCAACTATTACTCCTTTTTTTATAGAATCTTTTGAAGCCAATCCATTAGCAACAGCTCAAGCACTACTTAAAATGAGAGATGAACTTAAATTAGGAGGGTTAGACTTTAATAATGTTTCTTCAGATATTCCAAATAGAATACAAAATATAATAGAAATAGAATCGTATTTAACGGATAATTGGATTTTTGATTTAGCAGATAGGGTAGAGCGATTATTGAATAAACTAAATGATATTCATTTTAATATTAATGAAATAAGAGTAAATGAACCTAGAAATTTATTACCTCATTATATTATAAATTTGTTAGATATTATTAATAATAAAAATATAATTATTAAATATCAATATTATAAAGAGCAATTAGAAACTCAAAATAAGGATAGCGATTTATATGTTTTTAAAAATAAATTAATTAATAAAATTAATACTAAAGAAAAGATAAAAGCTAAAGTTGACGGTTCAATTCTTATTTTAAAAGCCAAGAGAGAAACTGAAGCAGCTTCCTTTGTAGCCCAATTATTGAGTAGAAATCATGATTATAAACCAACTGTTCTAATTCCCGAAAAAAATAGAGCCTTAGATAATGCACTGATACAAGAAGGAGTTCCAAGTTTAGGTATTTTATCTGCTTCATTAGGTCGCCCATCTTTACAAATTTTAAGACTGATTAATGCATTTCTATGGGAACCAATGAACCCTTTCAAAATTTTAGAATTCTTATCATTACCGCTAAAACCATTAGATGATTATTTAGCGACAGAATTAGCAAGAATAATGGCTGAAAGACCAGGAGTGAATAGCGATTTTTGGTTGGCAAAAGTGAACGATTATTTTCAGCAATTGGAAGAAGATGGACATGAAGATTTTGAAACCATTAAAAATCAGTATTATATTTTATTTCAAAGAAAAAGATATGATATTGATGAAGCCATGCCAAAGGACGAAGCCGTTTTTATGTATCAATATATTCACGATTGGGCAGGTAAAACCTTTGAAAAAACAGGTAGTAAAAACAATAGTTTAATTGTATTAAAAGCTCAATCCAAAAAAATTGTCGAAATTTTAGAAGCCTTACCTGAAACCGACCAATATCTAAATTATTTACAATTAGAAAGAATAGTTAAAACAGTGTACGAACCTTCGCCAATTGTATTTAGAGAAAAAGAACAAAATTCTGTAGAGTATATTTATCATAATTCAGCCTTTACTACTAATTGTAAAGAAATGCTTTGGTGGAATTTCACCTCTCATGAAAAGGATTATTTCTTTTCTAAATGGTATCCTAATGAATGGACTTATTTCCAGAAAAATCAAGTTCATATACAAGAACCTTATGAACTCAATCAATTGGCACTTTGGCAACGCAATACTCCATTTGAAAGATGTACTCAAAGAATGCTTCTTGTTATACCTGAAAAAGTTGCTGGAGAGGATACTCCTCCCCATTCTCTTGAGGGGGATTTGAAAGCTTGTTTTGAGGATTTAAGCACAATAACCTTTGATATTAATGATGCCAAGGAAATTAAAAAGCTAAATACTTTCTTTAGATTGCCTCAAGAAGTAAGTTCTACAAGCCAATTATCCCAGAAAACTGATGCTGTAATTGAGGTAGATATTGCAGTGAATCCTAGAGATGAAGAAACCTTTACGGGACTTAATGCTCTATTTTATTATCCCTATCAATGGTTGTTTAAATATAAGTTAGAATTGCATGGTACTTCCTTATTAAGTATAGTAAAAGATAATACCTTAAAAGGTAATCTAGCCCATCGCTTCTTTGAGATACTTTTATTAGAAAATGATGTCTTGAATTGGTCTAGAGACAAAATAGATAAATGGATAGAAAATAAAGAAAATTCTTTATTAAAAAGAGAAGGAGCCGTACTCTTAATGTATGGGAATGAACCCGAAAAAATTGCATTTATAAGGCAAATGAAAAAGGCGGCTTGGATATTAATAAATAGTATCAAACAAAACGGATGGGAAATAGAAGCTACTGAAATGGATTTACAAGGAAAGATTTTAGATTATAATATTAAAGGTAAAGCCGACTTGATTTTAAAAAGAGGTGAAGAATATTGTATCGTAGATTTAAAATGGAGAGGAAAAAATTGGCGTTTGAACCAAATCAAAAATAGAGAGGATTTACAATTGGTCATGTACTCCAAATTATTAGAAGAAAATACTTGGTCGCATACGGCTTATTTCATTATTTCTGAAGCCTTATTCATCGCTAGAAATCAAGAAGCATTCAACGAAGCTTTAGTAACTGACAAAGACCTAAATCATCAAATGATTAACGAAGAAATATGGCAAAAAATGGAGAAAACCTATCAATGGCGTTTAGACCAATTACAAAATGGCAAAATTGAAATTAGAACAGAAGGTAATATTGATATTTTAGAAGAATTGTATTACGGAGAACTTCACGATGTCCTTGAAATGAAAAGAGAAAATGCCGCCTTTGATGATTATGCTACTTTGGTGAGGAAGGTGGAGTAGGGGGATTTAAAGCATATATTATAATGTTTTTTTTGAAGCCATAATTCTTATCTTCGCCTTAACCAAAATATTAACACATAAATAATCTATAGTTTATATATAAAAACTTATTTTTGTGGCGAAATTTTAATTTATTCATTAAAAAACTAACCATGAAGAAGTTTTCTACTCT
>JAHDBK010000228.1:2821-6283 GCA_020630455.1 Saprospiraceae bacterium | reverse complement strand
AATCAAAAGGCACAGATTAAATGAGGAAGTTATTTTTTGGATGTTACTTAATAATCAATTCAATGAAAAACATATTAATTTTTAGCTCAATTTTTTTACTTTTTTCTTGTAAAAATAATACAGATATAAGTACTGAAGTAAAAAATACTCATGAAGAAATCCAAGCAAATAATAAAGAAAATCCTTTATTATATCACTTAGTATTTTTAAAACTAAAAGACAGCATTTCTCAAGAAAGGATAGTAGGAATAGAAAAAGCTATCAAAGAAATTGGAACCTTAAAAGGAGTACATGATTTTCATTTGGGGAAACCTGCAGATACAGGCGATGCTCGATTATATACAGATTATGATTATATGCTTTCTATGTATTTTGATAAAATAGAAGATTTAAAATCTTATTCTAAAGATTCTACTCATTTAGAAATTCGTAAAGCCATTAAAGATGATTTGAAGCAAGCACCTATGGTAGTGGATTATTGGGGAGAATAATAATAGTCCTACTTTTTAAGTAATCCTCTTTCTTTAACCAATTCTTTTACATTTCTAAATAATTTTTTCATTTTCTTACTTGGGTTTTCAATATGATAAAGATTCCTATATAGGCAAATAGAAATATTGTTGTTGCCTATTTCTTTTCTTTTTAATTCCTTATAAAACTTATTCAATTCCTTATAAAAAGAAGCCATTCCATATTCACTCATTAAGTCTAATGATAGTTTTTTATTATCTTCCTCTGAGCTATTGAATAATTCGAGTATTATTTTTTTGTCTTTCTTTTTTTTGTATTTTATGAAACTAAACAGGCAACTTTTTTCACCAGTTTGATAATACAATTCTTTTAATTTTGGATAATACTCCTCCTTTAACTGCATTTCTTCAAACCAATCCCATTTTACATATTGTCCAATATTTTCATTATTTAAAAAAATAGTATCTAAAATGCCCGCTTCTTCTGTATTGAAATAATTGATATAATGACCTTCTAGGAAAAAAACTTCTAGTAATAAATCACTAACACTTATTTCGAACTCCCCAAAATTACCTAGATTAGCTGTTAGGATTTGTGTATCTCTAAGATGACCTATAAAATAATCGAAGAATTTATCATCTTCTTTTATCATTAAAAAATATATAGAATATGATCTTAAGATTGGGCTTTCATGCTCAGATAGTTGTATAAATTCATTTCTACTAATTCTCCTATTTAATAAATCTATTTTTTTATATTGTTCAGACATAACAGGTGAAGCATTTGAACAACCTTTTGATTCTAATTCAAATACATCATATTCTATAATTTCTTCAAGCAGTAAAGAGTCGCTTTTTTCTATATTTAATTTCAATCTCAATGATTGTGAAAAAGCATTAATACTAATAAATGTAAAAATGTAAATTAATATAAATTTAGAATGGTTCATACATTAATAATTTATATAAAAATAAAGAAATTTCTTTATTAAATAAAAGTACCTACCTTCCCAAATGTATCAATAAAACTGAAATATCACTTGGGTTAACTCCTGAAATTCGGCTCGCTTGACCTATTGTCATAGGTTTGAGTTGACTGAGTTTTTCTACAGCTTCAGCTGATAAAGAAGCTAGTCGAGTATAGTCAAAATCTTCGTGAATTTTTACAGATTCCAATCGATTCATTTTTTCAACCATATCTTGTTCTTTTTTGATATATCCAGCATATTTCATGCTTATTTCAGCAGAGGTAATGAATTCTTCATCGTATTGATTCAAATGTTCATTTACAAAAGGAAGCACCTTTCTCAAATCATTTAAATTGATATTAGGACGAAGTAAAATACGCTCTAATTTCATTCCCTGATTGATAGGAGAAGAACCAATACTTTCTAGGAATGGATTTACTTGAGAAGTACTGATACTTGTATTTTTAATGTACTGAATGATATCATCGATAGATTGATTTTTATCATGGACTCTTTGCATTCTATTGTCTAGTCCTTGCATACCTAAGGCATTAACTATAGGAGTTAATCTCAAATCAGCATTGTCTTGTCTTAATAAAATGCGGTATTCCGCTCTAGAAGTAAACATTCTATATGGCTCTTTTGTCCCTTTATTTACCAAATCATCTATTAAAACTCCAATATAAGAATCAGCTCTGCTCAAGACAAAAGGAGCTTCATCTTGAATCGTTAAGTGAGCATTGATGCCAGCCATTAGTCCTTGAGAACCTGCTTCTTCATATCCCGTTGTTCCATTAATTTGACCTGCAAAGAAAAGATTCTTAATCAACCTAGTTTCTAAATTCATTTTGAGTTGCGTAGGTTGGAAAAAGTCATATTCAATAGCATAACCCGGTCTAAACATTTTGGCATTTTCAAAACCAGGAATTAATTGCATTGCTTTATATTGAACTTCTTCTGGTAAAGAAGAAGAAAACCCATTGACATAAATTTCAACAGTATTCCAACCTTCAGGTTCAACAAATAATTGATGGCGGTCTTTATCTGCAAATCTATCAATTTTATCTTCGATAGAAGGACAATATCGTGGCCCCATACCTCTAATTCTACCATTGAAAAGGGGAGAGCGGTTGAAGCCTGTTTTTAGTATTTCATGGACTTCTTTAGAAGTATAAGAAATATGACATGGTCTTTGCTTAGTCAATTTAGGAGTATCTGTAAATGAAAATTTTCCAGGTTCTTCATCTCCTGGCTGTAATTCCATCTTATCCCAATCTAAAGAACGACCATCTACACGAGGTGGAGTTCCTGTTTTCATTCTACCTGCTTCAAATCCTAATTCCACCAATTGTTCTGTAATTCCTGTAGCGGCCCTTTCTCCAGCACGCCCACCTCCAAATTGTTTTTCACCTATATGAATGATTCCATTTAAAAAAGTACCATTCGTTAGAACAACTGTTTTGGATTCAATTTCTAGCCCTAGTCCAGTTCTAACACCTTTACATACTTTATCTTTTACGACCAAACCAGTCACCATTTCTTGCCAAAAGTCGATATTGGGATGAGCTTCAAGCATTTCTCTCCATTTTCCTGCAAATAACATTCTATCGCTTTGAGCACGAGGACTCCACATTGCAGGTCCTTTGGATTTATTGAGCAATCTAAACTGAATCATAGTATGGTCGGTTACTATACCTGAATAACCGCCCATAGCATCAATTTCTCTTACGATTTGACCTTTAGCCACTCCTCCCATCGCTGGATTACAAGACATTTGAGCAATAGTATTCATATTCATGGTAGCTAATAGGACTTTAGAGCCCATATTAGCCGCAGCAACTGCTGCTTCACAACCTGCATGTCCTGCACCTACTACTATTACATCATATTTTGGAAACATACTAGTTTTATTTTTTGAAATGCAAAGATACAATTTATTTACATTGAGTATTTTTATTTTTAATTTTTATATGATAATTAGTTTTATTTGGTAATTATTTTTGGAAAAAGTACTTTTGATTAAT
>JAHDBK010000228.1:0-2721 GCA_020630455.1 Saprospiraceae bacterium | reverse complement strand
AATACTCAATACTTATATTTAATTTGAATAATAATAAAACATACGCAGAAGTCATTCTTCCAATTGCAATAAAAAAAGTGTATACTTATGCAATTCCTTTGGATTTGAAACATACAGTTCAAGTAGGAATTCGAGTTGAAGTATCCTTTGGTAAGAATAAATTATATTCAGGTATTGTTTTTAAAATTCATGATGAAAAACCTAATTATCCTACAAAATCCATTATATCTGTTCTTGACGAATCACCAATTGTCACTTCAAAACAATTGAAATTATGGGAATGGATATCCAATTATTATTGCTGTACGCTTGGAGAGGTAATGTCGGCAGCCTTGCCTTCTGGTCTGAAATTATCTAGTGAAACAAGGATTGTCTTAGGAGCTTTTTATGATGAACAAAAAGATGCCGACCTTTTGGATAATAATGAATTCATGATAGCTGAAGCATTGTCCCTTCAAAATGAATTGAGAATAGAAGACATCAAAAAGATTTTAAATAAAAAAACCATTTATCCTACCATAAAAAAAATGTTGGATAAAAACATTATTCATTTATATGAAGAATTAAAAGAAAAATACAAAGCTAAAACAGTACAATGTATTCGTTTAAAAGAACCTTATTTATCTAATGAAAACCAATTGATTAAAGCATTTGAACTCACTAAAAATGCACCTAAACAAGAAGCTGTTTTATTAGCATATTATCAATTAATAAAAAAGAAAAAATACATCCTCAAACAAGAGGTTTGTAATATGGCAAATGCTAATTATTCTGTAATAAAAGCACTAGAAAAAAAAGGTATTTTAGAAAGCTATGATAAGGAAGTAAGTAGGATTACTGAGGATGGTGAATCCCAAGATGCTCATGTATTAAGCACACAGCAAAAATTAGCAATTGAAGAAATAGATGAGATATTTAAAACTAAAGATGTAGTATTATTACATGGAGTAACAGGCAGTGGAAAAACAAGGGTTTTTGTCGAGCAAATTCAAAAAGTTATTGATAATGGAGGACAGGTTTTGTATCTACTTCCTGAAATAGCATTGACAACTCAGATTGTTAGTCGCTTACAAAAAATATTTGCCAATCAAATTGCTGTTTATCATTCTAGAATGAATGCCAATCAAAGGGTTGAATTATGGAAAGCAGCACAAGGGCAAAAATCTATCATAATGGGTGCTAGGTCTAGTCTTTTCTTGCCTTTTAATAAGCTTCAGTTAATTGTAGTTGATGAAGAACACGATGCTTCTTTCAAACAATTTGACCCAGCTCCAAGGTATAATGCTAGAGATACGGCTATTTACATGGCTCATTTGTACCAGGCTAAAGTGATACTAGGAACGGCTACTCCTTCATTGGAATCATATAAAAACGCTACATCTGGTAAATATGGTTTGGTGGAGATGAAAGAACGATTTGGAGGAATTCAATTACCTGAAATCATTATTGCCGATATGAAAGAGGAGTATAAAAAGAGAAAAATGCAATCTCATTTTACTTCTATTTTAATTGAAAAAATGGAGACTACGCTTTCAAATCAAGAGCAAATTATTTTGTTTCAAAATAGAAGGGGATATGCTCCCACCTTACAATGTCCAAGTTGCGATTGGAAGTCAGAATGTATCCATTGTGATGTAGCATTGACCTACCATAAGTTTACCGAGCAGATGCGTTGTCATTACTGTGGATATACCGAACATATTCCAAGGGCTTGTCCCGCCTGTGGTGATACCCAATTGATGATGAAAGGATTTGGAACGGAAAAGATAGAAGACGAACTTAAAATATATTTTCCTGATGCCAAAATAGCTAGAATGGATTGGGATACAGTCAAAGGACGTTCAGCTCTTGTCAAAATTATTAATGATTTTGAAGAAAAACGCATTGATATTCTTGTAGGTACACAAATGGTAACTAAAGGATTTGATTTTGATAATGTGGGACTAGTAGGAATACTAAGTGCTGACCAATTGATTCATTTTCCTGATTTTAGAGCTAATGAAAGGGCTTTTCAACTCATGGTACAAGTGAGTGGTAGAGCAGGGCGAAAACGCCAACAAGGAAAGGTAGTTATCCAAACATTTCAACCGACTCACCCTACTATTTTGGATGTTATTAATAATGATTTTAATCATTTTGTAAATAGAGAAATCCAAGAAAGAAAAGATTTTAGATATGCCCCTTATTTTGCAATGATTAAGATACATCTAAAACATAAACAAAGACAAATTGTCAAAGATGCAGCTAAATTTATGGCACACGAATTAAGCAAAAAATATGCTAAGTATTTGATTGGTCCAGCAGAACCAAGTATCGCACGAGTGCGTTCCCTATATTTACAAGATATGATGCTTAAACTACCTAAAAACGCTTCCTTATTACAATCCGTAAAAAAAGACATCATTTATATAGAAGAAGAATTAAAAAATCAAAAAGGTTATGCTTCTGTAAGGATTATTGTAGATGTGGATTGTTATTGATGAGGTATTTTTTCTAAATCCATTTCACTATTTCCACAAGTAATATTTGGATTTAAAGTTATTCTAAGAAAATCTGCATTTTTATTATTAGCTTTACTAAAATAGTATAAATATTCAACTTGATTATGAATATAAAGTTCCCAAATTATTTTTTTTGAATTTATTTGGATTATAATAGAATTATCAAGCAATGAATAAAAATCGATTGAGTAATTATAGGATTTTATTTTATCATTATGAC
>JAHDBK010000227.1 GCA_020630455.1 Saprospiraceae bacterium | reverse complement strand
GTATATAAAAAATAATTATTGGTAAACTTCATATGTTAATAAACAATTTTAATGCCAATTTTTATTAAAAATTAAGAGAAGTAAAAAATCAAATTAATAACAATTGTATTTTTTAAAATATTCATAAATAACTAGATAATAAGTGTTATTTCAAAATTTAAACTTGCTCTTATAATAAAGTTTAAGAAAATGATAACTTTGCATTCTTAAAATAATTTTCAATGAGTTTGAACAAAGAAATCAATAAAAGAAGGACTTTTGGTATCGTTAGCCATCCAGATGCAGGAAAAACTACATTAACAGAAAAACTCCTGCTTTTTGGAGGAGCAATTCAAGTAGCAGGAGCTGTAAAATCAAATAAAATTAAGAAATCTGCAACTTCTGATTTTATGGATATTGAAAGACAAAGAGGGATTTCTGTTGCTACATCTGTAATGGGTTTTTTATATAAAGATAAACAGATTAATATACTCGATACTCCAGGTCACAAAGATTTCCAAGAAGATACCTTTAGAACCCTTACTGCTGTAGATAGTGCTATTGTTGTAATAGATGTTGCAAAAGGAGTAGAGCCACAAACAGAAAAACTGGTTGAAGTTTGTAAAATGAGAACTACTCCAATGATTGTTTTTATTAATAAATTAGATAGAGAAGGTAAAGATGCTTTTGACCTCTTAGATGAGGTAGAACAAAAGATAAATTTAAAAGCATGCCCTCTTTCTTGGCCTGTCGGAATGGGACAACGATTCAAAGGAGTTTATAATATTTATGAAAAAAAACTAGTATTATTTAATCCCCATTCAAAACAAGATGATGAAGATGTTGTTGAAATTAATAATTTAGATGACAAATTATTAGATAAATTGGTAGGAAGTGAAGCAGCAGAAACACTTAGAGAAGAAGTCATGATGCTAGAAGAAGTATACCCCCCTTTTAATATTGATGATTATTTAAAAGGAGAACTCAATCCTGTCTTTTTTGGCTCTGCTATTAATAATTTTGGTGTAAAAGAGTTATTAGATTGTTTTGTCGAAATTGCTCCCCCTCCAAGAGCTCGTGAAACAGAAGAAAGAATAATTGAACCCGATGAAAATAAATTTTCTGGTTTTGTCTTTAAAATCCATGCGAATATGGATCCAAAACATAGAGATAGAATTGCATTTATGCGTATTTGTTCTGGAAAATTTGAAAGAAATACTAATTATTATCATGTAAGAAATGAAAAAAAGATAAAATTTTCTAATCCAACTACTTTTATGGCTTCAAAAAAAGAAATTGTTGAAGCAGCTTTCCCTGGTGATATTGTAGGCTTGTATGATAGTGGTAATTTTAAAATAGGTGATGCCCTTACTGAAGGAGAAAAATTACATTTTAAAGGAATTCCTAGCTTTTCTCCTGAAATGTTTAGAATAGTTCATAATGCAGATCCTTTAAAAGCAAAGCAGCTCAATAAAGGACTTGAACAATTGATGGATGAAGGAGTTGCACAGATGTTTATTAGAGATTTTGGAGGTAGTAAAATTATAGGAACTGTAGGTGCTCTACAATTTGATGTCATACAATATCGTTTAGAACATGAATATGGTGCCAAATGCCAATATGAGCCTATTCATCTACATAAAGCTTGTTGGCTTTCTTGGGATAATGAAAATAAATTTGAAGAATTTAAAAAAATTAGAAAAAGAGACTTGGCTAAAGATAAACATGATAATGTAGTATTTCTAGCAGAATCTGCTTGGCAAATGAAAACAATGCAAGAGAATTTTCCTGAAATTAAATTTCATTTTACTTCAGATTTTTAGAGCATGTTTAAAATTGGCATTATTATTTCTAATAAGAAAAAAAATAAAGAAAATTTTTAATTTATAAATATTATTAATACTTTCAACTTGAGAAACCGAGTATATGGATTATCAAGGTCTAAAAAATGAAATAATTACCTTATTAAAGGAAAAATTGTCTGATAAGTTGTACTATCACGACATGCGTCATACTTTAGATGTACTTGATATGACTATTGAAATCTGTGCCTCCGAAAATATTGATGAGTACCATACTTTCCTCCTTAAAACTGCTGCTATTTTACATGATAGTGGATTTACTCGAAGTAGAATCGAACATGAAGCTCATGGTTGTGATATAGCACAAGAATTATTACCTAAATATGGCTATTCTCAAGGAGAAATTGATATGATTAAAGGAATGATAATGGCAACTAAAATTCCTCAATCTCCAAAAAATATTTATGAAGAAATAATATGTGATGCAGACTTGGATTATCTAGGTAGAGATGATTTTTGGAAAATTGGATCTAGTCTTTTTAAAGAACTGGAAGCGTATGAGGTTTTAAATGATGAACAAAAATGGAATGCTATTCAAGTAGGTTTTTTACAAAATCATACTTATTTTACAAAAACAAATAAAGAAAGACGACAAGGAAATAAATTAAAATTCCTTGAAGAACTTAAAGTTATAGTGAGCAATTATAAATAATATTATTCTTTAGTCCCCCTTAACTAAATATTGCGTATCCAATAAATATCCCTAATAAACAGATTAAGACAGAAACTATTATATTGGCGAAAGCCAAATAATACTCTCCTATCTCAAGTAGTTGAAAAGTTTCATTAGAAAATGTAGAAAAAGTGGAAAAACCACCACAAAAACCAACAGCAAAAGTATATTTGACAAAATCATTTGCTTGTATTTTTAGAGCATAAGCACTCAATGTACCAAGAAGGATACATGCCAAAAAATTAGCGATTAAAGTTGCCCAAGGAAAATCTAATTTATAATCGGATAAAAGCCAAGATATGCCATATCTACAGATACTCCCTAATCCGCCTCCTAGAAATACATAAATAAATGGCATCATATCTAAATTTATTATTAATTAAGTCCTGCTTGTTTTCAGTGCTTGAATTCTTCTAACCATAAGATATAAAATAGCAGTTGAAATAATTGCTATTAATAATAACAACATCATTAATCTAAAAGAACCTAGATTTTGATAATAATAAGAAAAGCCAATAAATCCTAAATTAACAAAAATTAAAGATATAGTCACTTGAGTATGAGACATCCCTAAATCTAATAAAAGATGGTGGATGTGAGTTTTATCAGGACTAAAAGGGGAACGTCCTTTGAGCATTCTAGTTGTAAAAACCCGTAAAGTGTCAAAAAGTGGAATGGCTAAGATGCCTACAGCAACAGCAGGCGCTGAACGAATTACCATTGAAGGATATTCCTTAAGAAATTCTGGATTATTATTAAAACTAATGAATTCAATAGCTAATATAGAACATATTAACCCAAGGAAGAGAGAGCCTGTATCTCCCATAAATATTTCAGCTGGTGTATAATTAAAACTCAAAAAGGCTAATGTACCACCAATTAGTGCAAAAGCAATTATTGCCATATCTACCCTATCCACCATAAAAAACCAAGCACCAAATGTAACAGATATAAGTATAGTTATACTTCCAGCTAGTCCATTTACTCCATCTATCAAATTGAAGGCATTTATTATAAGGACTATAGTAAAGACACTCAGTACAATCGAAAACCATTCAGGAATGGAATGTATACCTAAAACGCCATACATACTTTCAAGACGAATATTGGCTTTAAATACTAATATACATGCTGCTAAAAATTGACCACCTAATTTCTTTATAGCAGGCATAGGGTCTATATCATCTTTAGCTCCCATAAGGAATATAATAACAAATGCAGCTAATATATATTGTAAATCAGTAAAAGCATCGAAAGGAGTCCACATGACGACTGAGAAAATGACCCCAGCAAATATACCAATACCACCTAAAGAAGGTGTTACTTCTTTATGGATATGCCTTTCTCCTGGTATGTCAACTAAGTTTTTCTTTTTTGCTACATTTATAATAGATGGAATAGCAAAAAAGGTCATTCCAAAAGCAGTTATAAAACTTAAAATAATATCATACATATAATTATGTCAAGATTCATACACCACAAAGTTAATAAATTGCATCTAAGTATATAGCATTTATTTATTTTTTAAAGATTTGTTAATAAAAATATAAATAAAAAAAAGAATATGTAACCAAAATTGCATTTAGCGTTTTTAAAATATATTTTTTAATCAAAATGAAAGCAATCATGAAAGTATTATTTTATTTATCTACGTTTCTATTTGGAATTTTAGCCTTATTTAATTTAAAAAACGATTCCAATTTCCATAAATTTAAAGTGCCCGACTTTAATAAATACATCAGTCAATTTGAAGAAAAAGACCTTCCTTTCAATATTGATGAAAGTGTATTCTTTGAATATGACGAAGAAGATATTGACAATTTACCTGATTTAAATTATATTGAATGGGATGAAATGGATTTTTTACCATTTGCATCAGGCAGGTATAGTAGAATGGGACCAGATGATTATACTTATGAAGCTAACCTTGCTATAAGTGATGATTTTAAAACAGTTATTGTTGGTGGAAAAAGACCTTTTTCTAATATTCCTCATTACTATACTATTGTTACCTATAGTAATAAAGGAGTTGTGATTGACCACCAGAATATTGCTTCTTTTTGGGGTAAAAATGAAATGACAAGAGCATATATCCAAGATGGAGGTTTAATAATTTCAGAAACATGTTCCAATGAATGGGAAGGTGATGATTTAGTAGCTGTAAACTTGATTGAGAGCAATACATTTACCATTTCAGCAGATGGAAAAATTGATAAATTAGATTTAGAAAATATCCCTGTTGAACAAGAAACTACTTCTTTACCAGAAGATAGAGTACAAGTAATTTATGATTAGCATATAGTAATGAGTACAAGGTATTAGGTGCTTTAATACCTTGTACTTATTTATTATATCCAAAATGTTTAAGGGTTTTTTCATCATCTCTCCAATTATCTTTGACTTTAACCCTCAATTCTAGGAATATTTTTTCTTCTAAGAATTTTTCTATATCCTTTCTTGCTTCAATTCCCAATTTTTTAATTGCACTACCTTTTTTACCAATTAAAATATATTTTTGAGTTTCTCTCATAACATAAATTGAAGCAGAAATTCGAGTAATATCTTTCCCTTTTCCTGCTTGAAAATATTCTACAATTACTTCACAAGAATAAGGAATTTCTTCTCTATATAATTGTAGTATTTTTTCTCTTATAATCTCTGAAACAAAAAAACGCTCAGTCTTATCAGTCAATTGATTAGAAGGATAATATTTTGGTCCTTCTGGTAAGTTTTTAATGATAAGATTAAATAAAGTATCTGTATTGAATTTATTCAATGCAGAAATAGGAATAGTTTCTGTAAAAGATACTAATTCATTCCACCATTTAATTTTTTCAAGTATATAAATTTCTTCGTGAATATCTGTTTTATTCAATACTAAAAAAAGAGGAACTTTTACATTATTAAGTTTAGCAATAATCTCATCATCTTTTTCGTATTTCTCGCCTATATCAGACATAAATATGATTAAATCTGCATCTTCAAAACTTCCCCATACAAATTGATTCATGCTTTCATGCATTTTATAAATAGGGTCTTTAATAATGCCAGGAGTATCAGAAAATACGATTTGATAATTATCATCATCTACGATGCCAATTATTCTATGCCTTGTAGTTTGAGGTTTATTGGTAATAATAGACATCTTCTCCCCTACTAAAGCATTCATAAGAGTAGATTTCCCTACATTGGGTCTACCTATAATATTGACAAAGCCTGATTGATGTTTACTCATAAAATTAAATATTAATAATAAGGAAAAAAAGCATCTTCAAAATGATTGATAGTATATTTTTTATTATTTAATAATATAGAAATAATATCAAATCTAATTTCTCCTTCATGTTGAATCTTTTCTATATATATTTGGGCTGCATCTACCATTAGTTGTTGTTTTTTATCATTTACAAATTCTTCTGGTTGACCAAAAAAATCAGTTGACCTTGTTTTCACCTCTACAAAAATAATGGTATTATCTTTTTGTATAATAATATCAACTTCTGCTTTTTTTACTCTCCAATTCGTTTCTAACACCTTAAAGCCTTTTTCTAATAAAAAGCTTAAAGCGATTTCTTCTCCTTTTTTTCCTGTTTCGTTATGTTTTGCCATTGGGTTTTATTTTTGGCATAAGGACAATGTCTACAACCATTATCACAACAATATCCTCTATCTTTTAAGTATTTTTCTGTAAAAACATACAAACCATTCTCAATATAAAAATCTTCTCCTTCTATTAATTTTTTTAAGAGCATGTTTAAAAATTTATCACAATGATAATAAATAGATTGAGGTTTTGGCGAAATAAATATTTTTGAGTTTATCGGGAT
>JAHDBK010000226.1:4987-6347 GCA_020630455.1 Saprospiraceae bacterium | reverse complement strand
ATGCCTCGACTATAATTAAAAATACTAATTTATCTTTCATAAAAAACTTTTCGTATTAACGTCTTAAGAATTTGTCTAATTTCATAACATAAAATCACCAATTTTATTTAAATTTATTATCCATTATTACTAAAAGTCAATTACCATGGAAACGAAAAACAATAACATCCCTATTTATATACAAAATATATTAAAAGAAAATGAAGTGCTCCATTGGGTGGGAGACTCTGGTTATAAGCAATCCAATAAAAAATTAATAACTAAAAAGTTTTTTATATCTCTTTTAATATTTTTTGTCTTGATGTTTATTTTATTGTATTTTAAACTATCCATTTTAAGTTTTATCATTCCTTTCCTTTATATCGTTTATTTGGGATATACTTTTATGCCTTTACAAGAAGATTACTATTTCACGAATTATAGAATATTGATTTTTAAAAAAGAAAAATTTAAAAAAGAATATCATTATAATAAGGTATATAAAATATTGAGTAAAGTAGGGATGAATGGTGTCGGTTTACTCTTACAAATAAACCCTACAAGTCCAGATGAAAGAGGAATGGGGTATATCATTTATCCTAAAGGAGATTTAGAAGAAATATTAGGTCATTTAATTCGTTTATGGAGGCCTCAATCTCCACATGCCCATCATTTTAATAGACCATTTGAATTGATGGCAAAAAAACATGGACTGAGGATACAAAAAATTGATGAGAAACGCAATAAGATTACCATTAGTGGTAAGTATAATGATAGGGTAATCATAGCCCAATTAGGTACTACAGAACAATTACAATATTTCAATATCAAACTCAATTGTATCAATAACAATAATAACTATTTTAAAATAAGTCCACAAAAAACATGGATAGCTGAATTACCTCCTTTCGAGATGCCCGATTTAATATTAGGAGATAATATCTTTGATTCAAAGTTTATATTACAGAGTGATAATAAGCTATTATTAGTCCATTTATTTAAAGATAAAAAATTTAGAAATAAAACAATTAGGGTCTTTAACTATATGGATGGAATAGCTGAAATGGGTTCTAGGATTAAAGTACATAAACCAAAAAAGAAGAAAGTTGCTCCGCTAAAAATTAATATTAATGAAAGTGATATTCTAGATGAACACCTATTATCTTCACTTCCCGAAGTTCCTAAAAACAAGGAAGAAAAGAAAAAAGAAGAAGATAAAATATCTGTTTTAAGATACAACTTTAATTTATTTAATAGAGGAATACAGTGGAGAATAATGGCCAATGAAATCTCATTAATTTTTGAATGGGTACTTGAATTGGGTGACAAAATAGAAGAATATAATAAGTTGTGATTCGGTTAGCAGTGTTCAGTTAGCAGT
>JAHDBK010000226.1:0-4887 GCA_020630455.1 Saprospiraceae bacterium | reverse complement strand
CAAAATAGAAGAATATAATAAGTTGTGATTCGGTTAGCAGTGTTCAGTTAGCAGTGTTCAGTTAGCAAGTTAGCAAGTTAGCAGTTAATCAAAGGAAGTGTATTTTTTTATAAAAAATTCATTATTTACAAGTAGTAGAACTTAAATAATTAAACATTTAAAAAGTAAAAAATAAAAGACGTTATTACGAAAAATTGATTATAGCTAAACTGCCTTATTACTTATATTATTATTAAAATTTAAGAAAACTTACTAACATTATGGAATAAAATCTCCTACTTAGATGTCTAATATATATAAGATAACATTTACTCAAAAAAATAATTTTCAAACTACCTTAATTCTAGTTTTATGTTAGGAAAAAATCTTATATTTTATGTAATGGGAGCTATGGTTTTAGCTTTGGGTGTTTCTAGTTGTCAACCTGATGAAGAGCCAGACATCAATTTACCTGATAGTAACCCTGCTATAGAAGCAACTTTTGGGAATAATATTGATGTGGATAATCCATTCAATTATGCCAACCCAGACATTCCTAATTATATTGTGAAGGACAATACTGGAAATAATCCAATTACGGATAGAGGGGCAACTTTGGGCAGGGTATTATTTTATGATACTAATTTATCAACTGACAACTCTGTTTCTTGTGCTACTTGTCATCAACAATCAGCAGGTTTTAGCGATAACGATGTACAAAGTCAAGGAGTGAATGGATTAACGGGCAGGCACTCCATGCGTATAATAAATACCAGATATGCAGAAGAAGAGCGTTTTTTCTGGGATGAAAGAGCTGTTAGCTTAGAAATTCAATCAACTATGCCTATCCGCGATCATGGTGAGATGGGTTTTAGTGGAGAGAATGGTGCACCTGATTTTAATGATTTGATTACAAAACTAGAAGGAATTGATTATTATCAAGAATTATTTACTTGGGTATATGGTAGTCCCGAAGTAACAGAAATTAAAATGCAAAATGCATTAGCTCAATTTATAAGAAGTATTTATTCTTTTGATTCAAAATACGACATGGGAAGGGCGGTTGCTCCTAATGACGGAGCTCCTTTTAATAATTTTACTGCAAACGAAAATGCAGGTAAGAATTTATTTTTAGCTCCTCCACAATTCAATCAGCAAGGAGAACGTGTAGGAGGAGGTGCTGGTTGTGGTGGCTGTCATCGTCCCCCTGAATTTGACATTGACCCTAATAGTAGGAATAATGGTTTTATAGGTGTAATTGGTAGTCCAGGAGTGGCTGATTTAACGATTACTCGCTCCCCTACTTTAAGGGATTTAGTGACACCAAGTGGTTCTATTGGACCATTGATGCATACTGGATTTAATAATACCTTATTAAGTGTTATTAATCATTATGACAATATGCTTCCTAGTTCTGATAATCCACAATTAGATAACCGTTTGCGTCCAAATGGTCAATTACAACAATTGAATTTGACCACTCAAGAAAAACAACAATTGATTGACTTTTTGAATACTTTGACGGGGTCTAATGTATATACTGATGACAAGTGGTCCAATCCTTTTTAGGCAGTGCATTTTATACTAAAAATAAAGAATTTTCTTTATCTATTAAACAAAAAGGAAAGCTAGATTTAGCTTTCCTTTTTGTTTAATAGATTTAAATCTTACCAATCCAAAGCAGGACATCGGACTTTTCTTTTTTTCTTGTTTTTCATTTCTACAATATGTACTAGAGAGATTTCTGGTCCTCCTCTTCCTGCCGAAGCCATAGATAAAGAAGATAGATTAATATCATAAGAAAAAGTAAAGGAAGTTGTTTTGTAATTAAATCTAGCTGCTGCAATTAAGGCGTCAAAACCTGTAATGCCATCAAATTCAAAATGCCATCTCGCCCAAGTTCCAATATACATGGCTATATTTTTCTTTTTAAGGTGTTTTTGTAGGCTTCTATATTTCCAAAAAGTACCCATTAATATTTCTTTATTAGGACCTTGGTCTACATAAATTGCCGAAGGCATTAAAGTCATAGCTTTAGATAATGTAAAATCTCCACCGCCGTGAAAAGTGAATTTTCTATGTAAAAACCTACCATTTTCTTCTTGAGCTTGGTCAATTAGATTAAAATCTATTTTGGGTTCATTCAAATGGGCAGCAGCGAATCCTAAATAATAGGTATGCTTTTGTTTTTTTAATTCATGAAACCAACCAATCCCCAATTGCCAATCTGTATACAATATATTATCATTAGCATAATTAGAACCTATGAAATTTTCTTGTTCTACAACTTCATTAGTATTATTAATATTAAAAGAATTTCCTAATACTCCGAATTTGATAGCTGCAGAAATCATTTTTCTTCCTCTATATCCATCTAGTGTCTGAAGCATAGACATAGTATAGTATCCGCCATAAGTTCTAAAGTCTAAATCCCCAGCTCTATCAGAAAACATTTCTAATCCAAAAGCGACTGCTGAATTTCTTTTGAACATGGTTCTAGTTTTAGCATCCATAGAAGCATACATTGTTCTATAATCAGTAGTAACTGCATGCCATTGGCTTCTAAAATCAGCAATCAATCTTATGTCTCCATCAAACATTCCTGCCATAGCTGGATTAAGGTGCAATGGACTAGCATGAATATGAGACATGTGTATATCTTGAGCATTTAATTGATAAATGCCCAAGATTAATAATAATGATTGAATTATTTTTTTCATGTTTTTTATTTTAATATAGTTACGTTACCTACTCTTAAAAAATCTTGTCTATCCAAACACAGGCCTTTTACATAATAAGTATAAACTCCAGGATTCAATGGTTTACCTCTAAATGTCCCATCCCATCTATTATTTAAATCATTAGATTCAAATACTAATTGTCCCCATCTATTATAAATTCTTACATAATGTAATTCTCCAATTGCTTCGGCATAAATATTGAATTCATCATTAATACCATCACCATTAGGAGAAATCATATTAGGAATTTGAAGGTCTGCAAAACTACAATCATCATTAACTTCTACTTCAAAATTAGCTTCAGAAGCACAGCCCATTAGATTAGTAACTTCTACAGTATAAGTAGTATTCGTTTCAGGATCTACCCATACTTCAGTACAATCAAAACAGATTAATTCGCCATTTTCATCATACCACTCATATATCTCGGCATAAGGATATGCTTGAGCAGTTAACTGCGTCGAGTCACCTAATATAATAGTACCATTTTCTACCAAAATATCGATTTCAGGCCCTTGGTCAACGTCTAAGAAATAGGTAGCTGTTACTTCTTCTCCATTACAACCTATTCCAGTAACGGTATAATTAGTTGATTCCGAAGGGGAAGCATAAGGATTAGGACAATCCATACAGCTTAGACTACCTGCTGGAGACCATACAATATTATCCATACCTGTTGCCTGTAACTGAATAGTATCACCACTACAGAAATGACTATAATTAGCACTTATTTCTAGACTAGGTGATTCTATAACATTTAAGTATGTTACTATTGTACTATCACAACCCGACAATGTTTGATATTCATTAATATATTCTCCTGCTTGTGTTTCCAAAGCCCCATTAATAATTGCTGTTTCTCCTTCGCAAATCGTTATTGTATCAAATGAATAGTATCCTTCATTAGATAATACTTGAATAGTTACAATACTATCACAACCTAACCAATTAAAGTGTGCATTAGTATATGTTCCTTCTTGATACCATATTCCATCAACTAATACCGAATCTCCTTCACATATTGAATAATTATAATTTTCTTCTAATGTAGGACTTACTAATAAATTAATATTTACAATACTATCACAGCCTGTAACTAATGATGTTAATGTATCTTGAAAAATACCAGATTCTTCATGCCATACACCACCTATATAAGCTCTATCTCCTAAACATATTTGCATTGATGCATTAGAATAAGAAGCATTTAACCAAGAAAGATGATAATAGACAACTGTATTACAATTATTAGTAGCATACAAAGTATCAGAATAAATGCCTGGACTTGAATATTCTTGACCATTTATGGTGTATGTTTCTCCTTGACATAATTCAATATAATGATTTACACTTAATTGTTCATTCACTATTAAATGAGTATTAATTATAGAATCACAACCATTAATTGAATTATAAACATCTATATAATCACCTGACATGAATTGTTCAGTTCCACCTACAAAATAGCTATCTCCAAAGCAAATTTCTACTGTATCATTTTCAACATAAGTTGGTAAAACTTCTAATTCAAATATTAATATAGAATCGCAACCTTGCCAATTAATAATGGTGTCATTATAAGTACCTGATTGATTATATAATATTCCACCAACTTCATAATACTCCCCTTCACATATTTCTACATTTATATTTTCAGTATACAATGGTAAAAATGTAATATTTTGATATAAAATACTATCACAACCCGTATTAGATATTAATGTATCAATATATAAACCATCTACAAATTGCCAAGCCCCTCCAACATAAATTGAATCTTCATTACACACCTCTAATTCTACTGTAGTTGAAATTTCAGGTAAAACTATTAATTCAGTTATAATGATTGAATCGCAATTACTCCCTGTGGTATATACATCCGTATAAGTACCTGAACTAGTTTGATACAAACCTTCAGCATAATAACTTTCACCTGCACAAATTTCAATGTTAACAGTTTCAGTATAGACAGGAAGGAAGGTCATTTCTACATGAATAATAGAATCACAACCATCTATGGTTAGCATATTTTCTGTACCGATTGGGTTAGCTTCATCATAAGTAATTCCATTGATAATCCAAGTAGTACCATCTTCTGAACAGCCTACATAGGTCGTATCATATTCATAAATGGGATGGAAGGTCATGTTGATATGAATAATTGAAT
>JAHDBK010000225.1 GCA_020630455.1 Saprospiraceae bacterium | reverse complement strand
TGGAATTAATAATTATAAATATATTATAAAAAATGGAAAACAAACGATTGACAAAAACCAGCAAGTTCATTAGTCTAATACTTAGGCATAAACCAGAAACCATAAATATCAAATTAGATGATAACGGATGTGCGAATGTAGAAGATCTCCTTGAAAAAATGTCAAAAAAAGGGCATCATCTTCAGTTTGATGATTTAGTATATATTGTTAAAAATAATAATAAAAAAAGATTTATTTTTAATGAAGACCAAACAAAAATCCGTGCTAATCAAGGTCATTCTATTCCTGTAGAATTGAATCTTGAAAGTATTGAACCACCCCCTATTTTATATCATGGTACAGCTACTCGTTTTATAGAAAGTATTCAAGAAAAGGGGCTCATCAAAGGCAATCGTCAGCACGTTCATTTATCCGCTGATTTAGACACTGCTTCTCAAGTAGGTAAACGTCATGGAAAATTAGTTATACTCCAAGTAAAAGCAACTGAAATGCACCAACAAGGTCATTCATTTTTCAGCCAATGGAGTGTGGTTCTGTGATTACATACCTGTCGAATTCATTATATTTTAAATTAATAAAGAAATTCCTTTATTAATTTATCTATAAATTTCTATAATTCATCTAAATAGAATAATATTTTTATTAATTTATTGTACCTTTACAATCATACTAATTATTAAAAAATTAAATACAATGAAGAGATTATTATTAAGTATACTTACCATTACCATTTTTGTATTAAGTTCTTGTAAAACAAGTCAACTAGCTACTACACCACAAGTAGTGAATGGCTCTTATGCTGCTCAAGAAAAAGCACTCTTATGGGAAATCACAGGTAATAAAATCAAAAAACCTAGTTATTTATACGGAACAATTCACATGATTCCTAAAGATGATTTTTTCTTATTAGAATCTACAAAAGAACGATTTGCTAAAGCTAAAAAAGTAGTTTTTGAAATCAATATGGCTGAAGTTGACCAAATGGAATTAGCCATGAAAATGATGACCATGATGTTTATGGAAGACAAGACTTTAAAGGACTTATTAAGTGAAGAAGATTATACAAAAGTAAAAGAAGCTCTTAAAGAAAATCCTATGATAGAAATGATGGGCGAGTCCGTCGAACGTATCAAACCTATTTTCTTAAGTACTATGCTAGACCAAGGAGAAATGGGAATGGACCCTATGGGAGGCGGAGGTCTAGGTGGAAATTTAGGAGATATGAAATCTTATGAATTTGTTCTCCTAGAAATGGCACAAGAAGCAGAAAAAGAAATGGGCGGCCTTGAAACAGTTGAGTTTCAAATGAGTATTTTTGATAAAATTCCTCTTGAAGAACAAGCTCAAATGCTAGTACAAGCTATCGATATGGAAAAAGAAGAAGGAGAAGATGTATTGAGTATAATGGTCAAAATGTATAAAGATCAAGATGTACCAGCTATGTACCAAATCATTCACGAACAATCTGGAGGTAGTAATTCTGAATTTGAAAAAGAATTATTAACGGAACGCAATAAAAACTGGATTCCTCAAATGAAAGAAATGATGAAAAAAGAACCTACTTTCTTTGCCGTTGGTGCTGGTCACTTAGGTGGAGAATTAGGCGTTATTTCATTATTGAGACAAGAAGGTTATATTGTAACTCCTGTATTAGATTAAAAAATAATAACAAAATTTCTTTATCATTTTTATTTTATAAAAATTATTATTTTTTTTTATATTGTTTTTTAAAAAATTTTATTCTAATATTTTTATTTTTTAAAAATTTATAATATATTTGAATTGTATTTAACGAAATAATATTTGATAAAACCTTACGAAGATATACTTAAAATAGTTGCCCACTCATTTTTTTAAAGATGGCAAAATAGTTTAAAGTAAAGTTAAGTAGAATCAAGTAAAGGAAAATTATCAATTTAAATATATAACACCCTCAAGAGACCGAATTTAGTATATTTGAATAACTGCCCTTTTAGGTATCCGATTGATACCTAAAAGGGCTCAAATTTTTATATACCCTCCCTTTTCTATTTTTTTATTCGATAATTCCTTTATCTTAGTATTTTATTATGAATAGAATATGAATTTTTTACAAAGAAGAGGACATTATTTTAAATGGATAAGTATTGCATTTATCTTAGCCATGGGCTTTATAAATGTAGCTTTTATATTTATTGAAAAACAAAAAACCGCTTCTGATGAAAATATATATTTATCAGATGATAGCTTTACTTTAGATTCTATTTACATACAACAATATGATATTCATTTAAAAACCAAGCAAGTATTTAGCGAAACTTACCTTGAAGTTGTGGTAAATCAGGCTATCCCATATACTGTATTGAATGTGTATCATGAAAACAAGCTAATAGGCTTTGTAGAAAGCAAGGGTATTAATATTGTAAATTATAAAAAAGAAAAAATTAAAGATTTAAAATTTCATGACCCCATATTAAACATGGAACTCTTTAAAGTCGATTAAGATGGCAGAAAAGTTTAAATTAATAGATTGGAATCCTCAAAAAATCAAGTATGACCTTAGTATACTTACTTTAGTAATTATATATATAGGACTATTTGTAGGCAGCCAATTGTATTTTTACCCTGAAATTACAGGCGAAACTTTACTGATAAGACTTACAGGAACTTTAGCTATTTTAATGCTTCATTTTATATTAATTATTGGTCCTTTGAGCAGATTTGTACCTGAAGCTAAAATATTGCTTTATAACAGAAGGCACTTGGGAGTTAGTATGTTTTTTGTATCTCTCATTCATGGAGTTTTCAGTTTGATACAATATCATAGTAATAATGATATGTTCATTCTACAATCCTTGTTTTTCTCAAATACTGATTACACTTCTATCCAAGAATTTCCTTATATGGTTTTGGGCTTTGTAAGTTTAATTATATTATTTTTCATGGCAGCTACAAGCCATGACTTTTGGCTAAAGAAACTCAGCCCATCTATTTGGAAAAGATTACATCAATTGGTGTATATTGCTTATGTATTATTGATTTTCCATGTTCTATTAGGCACTTTCCAAAATGAAAAATCATGGGGACTATATCTCCTTTTATTTTTAGGAGCTACAACTATAATTACATTTCATATCCTTGCAGCACTTAAAAATAGAAGAGAAGAAAAATTATTATTTAAAAGAGAACGCAATGATGGTTTTGTATATGTTGCAAAAAAAGAAGACATCGAAGCCAATAAAGCCAAATTGATTACTTATAAGGGTACTAGTGTTGCCGTATATAAATACAAAAATGAATTTTATGCTGTAGATAATTTTTGTCAACATCAAGGAGGACCATTAAGTGAAGGAAAGATTATTGATGGCTGTATTACTTGTCCTTGGCACGGTTGGCAATATTTACCAGAAACGGGTGAATCCCCTCCTCCTTTTAAAGAAAAGGTTAGTACTTATGAAACACTCGTAGAAGGAGAAAGCATTTTTGTAAAAATTAAATAATAAAGAGTTTTCTTTATCAATCTATGATTCTCAACAAAAAATATAGCGCTAAAATATTATTATTTGGAGAATACTCCATCATCAATGGCTCTGAAGCATTGGCTATCCCCTACCCTCGTCTATCTGGCAAATGGGAATATTGGAAACATCCAGAATCAATCCATTTAAAACAAAGAGACTTGGGAAAATTCAGGCTTTATTTAGAACAACATTTTGAGGGTTTTAATAGCCAAAAAATGAAAGATGAATTAGATAAAGGCTTGTACTTTTTATCCCAAATACCACAAGGCTATGGAGCGGGAAGTTCTGGAGCTTTATGTGCTGCTATTTATGATGTTTTTTTTATTAATAAAAAAAATAATATTAGTGAATTAAAATCGATTTTTTCGCTAATGGAAAGTTTTTTTCATGGTAAAAGTTCTGGTTTAGACCCTTTAATCTGTTATTTAAACCAAGGGATTCACATTAAGAATAAAGAAATGTATCGCATCAACTATTCTACGAATGATAAAGAAATCTTTTTATTAAATACTAAAAAAAGTAGAAGTACCGCTCCTTTAGTCAATATATACTTAGAAAAATTAAAAGATGCTTCTTATGAACATGAATGTAAAGAAAAATTAGTTCCACTTGTTTCTAATACCATAGATGCTTTTTTAAATCATCAAGAAAATATTTTTGAGCAGGTGCATCACATTTCGCAATTTCAGCATCAATACTTTAGAGAAATGATTCCTAAAGAGTTTGAGAACATCTGGAAAAAAGGACTAGATGGAAATGAATATAAAATCAAACTCTGCGGTGCTGGTGGAGGCGGTTTTTTATTAGTATTTTTTAATCCGAAAAATGCAAACAAAGAAGAATTTAAGAATATTGAATTATTGGAAATTTAGGAGTTATCAGTTATCCTAAAAAATATCGTGCGATAATTTTTAATATGAAAATTCCTAGTATTTATCTAAAATTGATGCAATGCAAATACAATATGAATAATTTGAGCCAAAATTATTAATATGCAATATAAAAAATTATCATCAGGCAAAACCATTATTGAATTTCACAATAATTGGTTAGGAGTAGAAACAGTTATTGTAAATGGTCAAACTGTATCAAAGCAAACATCATTTTTAGGTTGTCATCATCATTTTAATGTTTTAGAAGATGGTCATATGGCTCGATATGTACTTACTACCAAGATGGACATGAATATGCAGGTATTAATTGATTTAAAAAGAAATGGTAAAAATGTTTATGAAGATGAAGTGATTCCCTACAGCTCAAAACCTAATAAACCTATTAATAAATTCAAAAAGAAAGGAATTTTAAAGGTAAAAGAATACGATTTAGAAGAAGGAATTGAAGATTTAAAAAAAGCATTAGATCTTGATCCAGATGATTCAGAGATATATTTTTATATGGCTTGTGCTTATTCTATTTTAGAAAAATCAGAAGAAGGATTCGAAGCTATAAAATCTGCTGTAGCCAATCGTTTAACTAATACTGAAGAAATTTTAAATCATGATATGTTAGCGTATTTAAGGATGAACCCTGCATTTGAAGGATTCTTTAAAAGCAATTTTACTAAATATGACAAAAAATTAATTCAAAAATAAAATTATTCCAATGCAAAAACTCTTATTTATTATTATAACATTGCTATCTAATACATTCATTATTGCCCAAAACGACAGTACAGCATCTTTATTAAAAGATGAGAACATTACTTGGGTGGCAGAGGTAGAACAAGTAGTAAAATTAGAAGATTATGAATTAGATGATTGTAAAATCAATTCTTATATTGACCATCAAAAATATAATTCGGAAAGCTATTTAATTAAATATGATTATAGCAATGTTAATTGCAATTTTTGGAGTGAGAAAAAGACATTTTTATTCGATAATATTATAAAAAAAATAAGAAATAATAAACTCATTGCTCATAATGATAAAGGAGAAGAATTGAGTTATGATGATTTAATAGATATTTATTCTCAAGTAGATACTTTTGTAAGTGTTGACCCTCTTACTTTTGATGAAGTTATCGATGTAGCTCATAATGTTGGTTTGTACCAAATTTACAAATTCAAATGTTATTGGTATTATGATAAAAGGGATAAAAAAATTCACACCATTCTATCTTCGGTACATCCCATTTTAAACCCTAAATATGAAAATGATGAAATGATATCTTATGACACTTATGAGATTCCATTTCCTCAATCAAAAACATCAGAACTCAATATTAATTCTGAGGCTGTCGTATGGTCAAAATATATTAAATCAAACATAGATTTAGAAAATGCTATAGTCTTGAAAGGAAACACAGAGGATATGCTTCAAGAAGTATTCTATCATAATGTAAACGATGATAAGTATACTATAGTAGATAACTCTAATTATTGTACAATCAAAGAAAAAGACTTTGTTCTACAGTTTTACAATAGTAGAACAGAAACCTTTGTTGGACATACAGACCAACTTACAAAAATTGAATATGATATAAAAACTGAAGCCGTCAGTCCTTTAGATTTCAAGCAATTAAAATATAATCAATATTGGTTTTGGAATAAAGAAACAGAACAATTAGAATGTAAATTAGAATCTATTTCTCCCATTATGGCTATTACTAGTTTTCAAGTTTTGGCTCCTGATATCAAAGGTACAACTTATGGAAATCATTTTTACCTAAAAATGAATTAATAAAGAAAACTCTTTATTTTAATAGCATTTCCTTCATCTTTTCCACTATCTGAAAAGCGGCAGGGCAGGTCAAAGTATTAAGGGCGTGTAAATTAGGTTTGGAAGCGAATTTGTGCATATCTGTATGGGGATATTCTCTACAAGCTTTGGGTCGAGCTTCATATATGGAGCAGTAAT